>NZ_JAYMEU010000027.1:0-68706 GCF_037029575.1 Alteromonas sp. CH_MED4-4
CCAAAGATGAGTAATAGATCAAAATGGGGGATCGGTGTCAAGAAAAATAAATCAGTTAATTAGGTGCGGAATGACGGCTACAATATAGCTGGCAGTAAAAAGTGGTCTGATTCTTTCTCTAAAGCCTCCAACCGCACTTTGCTGTTTTCTACAGGCGCACACGGCCTCAGGCACAGTCATGCCCAAGAAAGAATGGTTGAACTGAAAAGCTTGGGGTATAAATAAGAAACGGCCTTAGAGACCGTTTCACAGGAGATGGGGTATTTTAGGGCTGATATCACACTCACATATTTAAATTGAGGTAAATATGATTATTATGAAATCTTCTCATTATTTTATATGTGTGATGAAGTCACCCTCAAAAGTTTCGCCCATTAAACGTGACTGCATGGAAATTAATCAGAAATATATGTACTGTATTTACTTTTGAAAAGATTGAAATAATATTCTCTTCTTAGCTCTACATCCCTAATGATATCAGAAGGTTCAAATAAATCTTCTCCGTCAAGTGAATAAAAAACCTTATTTCCTATATCATTCTTTAAAGCAGAATCTTTGTATAGATTAATAGGTGGAAAGCTACAATATCGTTCTTTATCACCGGCGTCTCGCTTAACTAAATTAAATAAAATTTTTGCCACAGCAGACTGAGATTTGTAATTTGAACTATAGAGTTTATCTACAGCATTTTGGACTGAATTTTTAGACAACTGTTCTTTTAATTTTTGAGTTAAAACGGATTCGTTAAAGTTAGACTTAAAAAACTCAATAAGTTTTTCGGTAACAGATGGACTGCCAGCATACAATTCTGTGATTGAACCTTTATAAATAACTTTCTCTAACTGAGCTAAATCGCATTCATTTTCTTTTCTCCCAACAAAATAAAAATAAGAGAATACAATGTAAAGTATAATAGAATAAGGGAGCTCATTAAAGTTTCTGAATTTAAGTTCTTCACTTAAATAACTAACTGTCTGTTTGAAGGAGGAAACTATCCTAGGTTTAAGGCTCTTGAATTCTTCAGATCGAATTTGATGAGAGAGTTTTACGGTATCATCTTTAGCATATAGTTGATACTCTAAAGCAACTCGTATCGTCCTAATGACGCAATCTGAGTAAACCTTATCTCTTTTTTCCTCACTAACAAAATTGTTGTCATCAAGAATATCTATCAACTCAGAATTTAGTCTTGAAAATACATCTTCACCTGCTTGGTCGTAATTTAGCGCTTTAATTATATCTATAGATAAAATCTCTACACCGGTTCTATTTAATCTAGTAAATATTTCAATAGCAGAGTCTATACCACCACCAAGAAGTAAAATAGTTGAAAGCTTATACTTCCTAATTGTATTTGCGAACTTTTCAGCTCTAGATAACAACTCCTCTGAACCTGTAGCGTCAAATAATCTTTTCGATTCTTTTAGAAAGTCAGTGGTGTTTATTACTTTCGAAACAGGAAATAATTCTGCCCCAGCTTGTTCACCTTTATTTATGTGAATAAATTTTTCAGATTGAAGATCGATATATACATTCCAGATATCAGAATTATTATCACCAGAGAGGCAATTATACAATGTCGTAAGCCTCTGCTGCCCATCCAAAATATATAATGGCTCTGTAGATGAAGGGGAACAATTAAATATATTAGACCTTTCAATGTCTAACTCCGTCTCCCAAAGAAGAACTGAACCAATCGGGTAGCCATTATATATACTATCGAACAACTCAATTATATTACTTTTTTCCCACACATAGCCTCGTTGAAAAGCTGGAATAGTGTATTTACCTTCTTTAATACTAAAAACCAAATCATCAATATATAATATTTCCGGCTTAACTGACGTCTTATTTGTTTCCATGTTAAATCCTAAAGTATTCTTTCCAAAGCATTTTTAATACTTCTAAATTCTGATAATACTGCTCTGTTATATTCGTATTGTTTAATGAAGTAATCTACATTTCTTTCTTCAAATGCAGTATCCGAAATTTTGGAACCAAATCCATCATTTAAAAGCTTGATATCTTCCTGTTTGAGATTGTGATACAACCCTCCATAGACTGTATCGTTTGCTGCTTTATTTTTGAAGCCATCCTTAAAGTCGTAGAAGTCTTTTTGTACTGAACTTAAACTAGCCCAAAGAGATTGAGTGTCTTTACAATCAATTTGCTTTTCAATTAGATAACTATCTGGTATGTAATTTTCAATTTCTCGTTTCTTTAGGGTAATACACTCAACGCCCTTCGCACTGCACTTATTTACTATATTGACTTGTATAGTGCTCAAATTATCGGCTGCGAAATATTTATCAGAATCATGCACAACCATTACTCTTTTTAGAAATTCTGAGCGAGAACATATCGAATCGACAAGTTTGGGAATCTCACCACAACCACCATTTGACTCAACCTCCCAAAAAGACTCGAATGAGTCTATGAGAGCTTTAGCATTAACAACCTTTAGAACTAATAAAATAAACCTTAAGTCACTTATTTTATTTTCTAAAATAACATAAGCTTTAGAAGTCAAAATACGATACATATCATTTAAGGAGAATGACAAGTCTCTTTCGGGATTTTCACTGAAAGTAATAACTTTTTTAAATGCTATGTTATTTTCAGCTTTCTCATACAACTCTTTAAAAAGCTCTAATATATGCTGATGATCAGCTAAAGTTTTAAAAATGGCAGACTCAATATCAGGTGATGGAACATATATAGAGTGTTGTCCTTCGGACAAATCGATCAAAGTAATCAGTTTGTTTAAGACTTCAAAGTTTTCAGCAATTTCTAAATTAATTTTTATTAGCATTTTCAGTATTAGCCTTATTCATTTCCCTTACCTCTTGATAACTTTCCTCAAAGATACCTTTTGGCCACCAGTCAGTCTTGCCGTTTTCATCAATATATATGTAGTCGATTTTACAAGAATTATTTTCTTTTGATGTGTATATAATCTGAACATTATCAACTTTTTCTGCTGAGCTTCCTATCAACTTTCTACGCAGTCTGAGTGCAACCTCTTTAGAGTGTGTCTCTAAGAAATACACTTTATCATCTGAAATACCATCGAAGTAAAGTTCAATAACTGAGCTACTAACACCTGGGTGTAAGTGAATTTCAGGCTGCTCGACTACTTCAATACTTTTTCTCTTGTCCCATAAAAACCGGCTAACAATTAGAGGATAGAATTGAGAAAATCCAACTCCATCATCTACTATATTATTAGAAAATTCGTCTGTTTTTAGATGCAAGCTGAAACCTAAGTCGCCAATTTTTGGTTCAATATATCGATTGTTGAAATATCTAATCATCCAATCTTTTACATTCTTACAAAGCTCTCCCGTATGCTTCATATCATTATATAAAACAAAAGGTGCGTAAGTACCATCTTCGCCGACACTTGAGTAACTTGTTAAACTGTGAGGATAAACTCGTTTTGCTTTTGCTCTAAAAGGACCCAGATAGTTTGTAACTTTTTTAAATTTTTCTAAATGTGAAGTAAACCTAGTGAAGTAACCTTTATCATCAACCTCTTTTAAACAACTAGGATCTGGAATTGCTGCATTAAATGAAACGTGCATACTAATGCCGTTAACGAGATACAATTTTTGGGAAGGCGCTTCACCATCTAAATTTAATGAAATTTTAACTTCATCGTTGACATGAAATTCAAAGCTTTGAATTAGAGTTAACTTCTCTTTATTATAGTAAGCAAAACTTGTAGAAACTTTAAACCTTGTCCCTTCTTCACAAGTAAACTCAGCTCCAGTGGTAATTATTTTTGTTTCTACACCTTGGTAAGCAATATCAGAGAATTGTTCACCCAAATCTATATTTAGCGGCGAAAAATTTACTTGCTCTTCGTCTGAAGTAATAGACTCCATAATAAAAGGTATAAGGCGTGATAATGTACTTTTACCTGACCCATTTTTACCAATTACCAAATTAAAAGGCCTAATTTTTAAATCTAGCTCCTTGAAACCTTTATAATTAGTAGCAAATATCCTTGTTAATTTCATTTAAGAACCTTCAAATTTTTCTGACCACTTAATCATGGCCTCAGTACGACTTCTCATATACTTCTGTAAACTATAAACTTTTTGAACTCCTTGCAACTGATGATTTAATATTTTCTCAACCACAATGGGATCTGCGCCAATATCATCGTCCCCAAGTCGTGTAGCCATAGTTCTTCTTAAGTCATGGGGTACAAACTTTGGAACACCAAGCTCTTTTTGTTTGCGATTTACTGCTCTTGAAAGCGAATGACGATCAATTGGTTGTTCGCCAGTTCTACTATTGATGCATGTAGTACTAGGAAATACATATTTTGAGCCTAAATAGCTGAATGATGCCCTTAGTTCATCAAGCATAACTATCATATTTTGTGTAATTGGTACTTTGTGCGTTCGCTCACCATCTTTGTTTTGCTTCACTCGCTCAGCAGGGATAGTCCACATCATTTTATCAAAGTCGAACTCTTGCCACTGCGCACCCGTCACTTCTATCGGTCTACAACCGGTTAGAGCTATAAACTTCAAAGCGTAAATAACTTGAGTACTCACTCCGAGTTTAGGTAGGCGCTCGAATACTTGTATCAACTCTTCAAATGCAAGAGCCCGTGTCCTCGACTTTTCAATACCACCTACGTTCTTTTTCTTGGCGGTGCTAATTGGGTTTCCCTGCATTAGGTCACGCTCAACGGCAAAATCAAACATTTGCTTTAGGATAGAAAGGGTTTTGTTGGCTTGAGTACCCGCACCTCTGTCGGTGATTGGGTCTAATACTTTGCTTAAAATATCGCGGCGGGTAATGTCTTTTAATTTAACGCCCCCTATCCCTGGTAGAACGTCTTTATTGAACATACGCTCCACCTATTTTCTTACTTGTTTTAAATCTCGTTCACCATAATAGCCAAGGTGGTAGTTACGTTGTTTGCCCTTAGCGCCACCCAAGCGATAATTCAAATACAGCGCTACACGAACTGTTTTACGACCGTTAGTGGACTTGCCTACACGAGCATGGAAACCGCTCAATTTCGTATCATTAATACGTGTTATTTGATCAGAGATATTACTTAACGTTGAGTCACTCAGAAGCATTTTTACTGTCGCCATATGTAGCACCAATTTTTACTAAACCAACTACATGCAGCATATATGTAGCACAAAATCAGAACACCTACTTATTTCTAATCAAAGCTACTTAAAACTAATTGTCACTTTTATGGGGTGTCAGGGGGCGGAGGTTCAAATCCTCTCACACCGACCAACTTCTCTCCCCATTCAATGGCTTATGCCATATATATCAAAGTAAAATCGAAACTCACTTTTCTTGTACCAATATACAGCAGTAAATTTCGCTCAATAAAAGAGTGCATAGTTGTATATACACTCTTAAACACTATTTGCGCAAAGCCTAGTTGGTTTTAATGCTCAAGATGTCTAAAAGCATCAATAGAGAACCCGCCATAAATAACCATACTCCAGCGGTTGCAAATTTGCTGAAGGCTGGCAAGAAAAGGGTACTTCCCCAAAAAAAGCACAAGCAGGCGGCTACACCCAATTTGTTATTTTGTACTTGTTTCATGATAGTCATTTTCACGTCTTCCTTACTACTAAATAGAAGGTTGAAACTGAAGGCTTACTGAAATACGGTTCCAGCTATTAATTTGCAGAATAATAGACGTGAGTTCTATCAGCCCTTCTTTTCCGAACGTGCTTTCTACACTGTTATACATTTCTTCAGTAATAGTGGAAGAGTGGATAAGCGTTAACGCTTCCGTCCACGCTAATGCTGTTCTCTCTTCAAAACTGAAACAATCTAGCTCTCTCCATGCAGACAATACATCAAGCCTTGACTGATTTTCATCAGACTCTCTCGCTTCTTCGGCGTGCATGTGTTGGCAGAAGCCGCACTGATTAATTTGTGACGCACGAAGCTTAACTAAATGTATGAGTTTATGACTTAAAGTACTTTTGACTGAAGGCTTAACCAAGCCTGTGAGGTGCTCAAGAATATGGGGATATTCAGAATATAGCTCAGATTGTGTAATACGTTTTTTCATAGTGATCTCCTTAAAACTGCGGAGAACTATAAAGTCTAAGCAAAACGCTTAATTGTAAATTTGCGACAACTTTCGCTTTCTATACTGAAGGGGCGTTTCCAGCGCGAAATCACTAAACGAATGCGTAAAGTGCGCTTGGTCGAAGTAACCACATGCCAATGCGACGTGGCTCAGCGCTTCAGAATTTGAGGTTAATAACGATCGAGCATGGCGTATTTGAGCAAATTGATACAGTTTGTTTGGCGAGAAACCAAAGTTAGTGCGAAATTGGCGCTCCAGCGTTCTTCGGCTGACGCCGAACTGATCGGCAAGATGTTGTGGGGGCACCAGTAAATTCATCGACTGATAAAGCATGCGCTCCCATTTCTGAAAGGCTCCATCAGTATTTTCTGCTAGCTCAATCAACCAGTGCTGTATTGCTAAGCACTGCTGTCTAATAGTTTTTCCAATAAGATAGGCTTGTAGTCGTTGATAGGAATCACGCTGCTTAACCATAGCCAACGCGATGTCGATTTGTTGGTTTTTACTGTCATTAAAGGTTAAACCGAACAAGTATTTCAAGGCACCGGGCCTAAATCTTACACTTATTTGTCTGCAAGCCAGTTCCCACGGCATGGCGCAGACCTGAGTATGGTAAAACAATTGTGCTTCACAGTTAGTTTGATCGAGATAAAAAGTCAAACTAGCACCTGCATCGGGATAAAACTTTTCGTTTAGCGTTGTAGCTGAGCCTTCTGGGTTATCAATCACCCATATGCATTGTACAAACCGTTTTATGGAAGCAGCAGGGGTCACGAAACCAATATCAATCTGCTTAAAGCTAGCGGCAGGTATAATTTCGTTGTTGGTTGAAGCGTCCATAAACGTTGGTTGGGAGTCTAAGTTAAATCAGTGAAGCTTTATATTACCCCTGTCGCGTGCCGTATCAAGACAAAGTTTCACGTTTAGTTAGCGTAGCGACCTAAAAAGCTTGTTATAGATTTCACCACGGCTTCAGCACTTTCAATTTGCGGATAGTGCCCAATTTGATCGAGCTCAATTACGTCTGCATTAGGAATGAGTTGTTTGTACCGCGCCACCATATGCGCGCCAGAGATTGGATCAGCCATACCTGCGGTTAGTCGAAGAGGGGCATTGGCATTTTGCAGTGCACTTACCCAGCGCTCTCGGTATAGTTTACGCTGCTTCATATAGTCCAAAAGCAAGTGCATGTGTTTGTGACCATTATTTGTACTGATAAGTATCCAAAAATCATTGATGTCTTGATCTGAAGGAGGTGTGTTTGGGCCAAATATGTTGTGCATGCTTTTTCGAATTGCATTTTTGTTTAAAAAGCGAATGAGTAGACCACCAATTGGAGAGAGCAGCAGCTTTTGAATGGGCAGAGCACGATGTGTCTCAGGAAAAAGGCCACCGTTAAGTAAGTGCAGCGATTCGATGCGAAAGGCAAGGTCGTTTTCCAGTTGCTGCGCCATCATTTCTTGCGCAACCGTATCACCGTAATCATGAGATAGAACATGGGCACTTGTAATACCTAAATGCCTTATTACCTCACTTATCGTGTCTGCTTGCTCTTTAATTAAGTATTTTTTTGGTGACTTATCGCTAAAACCAAACCCCGGCATATCGAGCGTCACGCATTGATACTTGTTTGTAAGTGCTGGCCATATTTTAGCCCAATCAAAACTTGCGGTGGGGTATCCGTGAATGAGTAATAGTACTGGTCCCGTGCCTTCTGTTTTATAAAAAACTTGCTGACCGTCGACGTTTAAAAAGTGGCCGGAACTTCGCCAATGTGAAAGTTGCATTTCTACATGCCTTGTTATGTTTTTGTATTTAGCTTGCCCAGCCTTTGATTTCACGTCTGTCGTGAGGGCGACATTTTAATAATGTCGCGCGCTGCACAGGGAATTTATAACGCAGGGTATAGGTAGTGGAAAATGAGAGGTACGCTAGTCTTCAACCGGAATACAGACGGTTACTTTCGTTCCCTCTCCAAGGGTTGATGTTAAGTCAATCTCACCGTTAAATTTTTGTCGTACTAAGTTGTATAAAATATTTAGGCCCAGCCCTGTACCGCCTTTATCACGAGCCGTGGTGTAAAATGGCTCGAATACCTTCTTGTGAAGCGCCTCTGGTATGCCTTTGCCATTGTCTTGTACGCTAATCACAATGCCTTTGGCATTTTTACTGCAGCTCACACTCACTCTATTCACGTCGTTATTTACCGATGGACCAAAAGCGTGACGCTGAGCATTCGATATTAAATTTGTTAGCAATTGGGCAATTATACCTGGGCAGGTGGTTATCACTAAATTGGGCGTAACGTCTATGCTTAGCTCAACTTGTTCTTTGCGAAGCATGGGTTTTAAAGGGTTACAGACTCTAGGGATATATTCGTCTAATGCAATTTCTTCTATTTCTAACGACGTTTGGTCAGCAGAAGTGCGCTTAAAGTCTTGTACTAAATTCGCTGCCCGCATCAGGCTCGTTTCAGCCAAGTTTAGCCCTTCAGAGCAAATAGCTTCGAAGTCTTTAAAACCCTGCTCGGTTAATTCATCGTTTTCGAAGTCTCGATAGATGCCTTTTAGTTCTTCTTTGCAGTTACTGACGGAGGTAAGTGCAATGCCTAACGGCGTATTAACTTCGTGAGCAATGCCTGCGACTAGATTTCCTAACGCCGCCATTTTTTCTGACTCGACGAGCTTTTCTTGTGCAGCCTCAAGTTCAGCTGTGCGGTCTATTACTTTTTGCTCAAGGGTTTGGTTGGCCTCAATTAGCCTCTGCTCGTAATCTGCGCGCTCATTTGCACTCACTGCACGCCCGTAAAGGTCTGCCAGTGACGCCGCAAATACAACTTCATCGGCATGCCATTCACGGGCTTTGCCTTGATGTTCACAGCAAATTATCCCAATCATTTTGCCGCGGTGGCGAATAGGGACATCAAGCATAGAGCTAATTCCAAGCGGCGTTAAATACACTTCTGCAAATTCAAATGTTGCAACATCTGTTAATGCGTCGTGGGCCGCAATGGTTCTCTCTGAATCTAGCGCCTCGAAATAATGAGGAAAGTCTTTTCGGGTAAGTACTAAGCTTTCGTGGTCCAGGTCATTACCCTTATCAATGAGCAATGTGCACTGTACCAGTGTTTGCATTTCATCATACAACCAAATGCCAGCTCGAGTAATTTGCAAACCCTCACACACCGAGTTGATAATAAGTCTAGAAGCAACGTCTAATTCACCTTTATCAATATCTGCGCTTTGGCTAACGCGTAATAAGATTAGTTCTAGCGATTCTTTCATTCATCTTCGTCCGGTTCTGTGGCTCGGATTTCAAGGATCCTGTCGAAGTGCTCTATCATAATGTGGGTGATTAGCGGATCGAATTGTTTCCCGGAATTCTCATGAAGATAGGCTTTTACTTCCTCAGGACTCCATGCCGGTTTATAGCAGCGCTTAGATAGCAATGCGTCGACAACGTCGACAATTGCCATAATTCGGCCCTCCACGGGAATGTCGTCTCCAGCTAATCCTTCAGGGTAACCTTGACCATCCCACCGCTCATGATGCGTTTTCGCAATGATGGCGCCCATTTTAGCAACGATGCGATCAGATCCCGCAAGTAGCTCGTAGCCTTTTTGTGCATGGGTCTTCATGATCTCCCATTCTTCGGGGTCGAGTTTGCCCGGCTTATGTAAAATAGTTTCAGGGATGCTAATTTTACCCACATCATGAAGTGCGGCTGAATACCGTATGGTCTCAATAAACTCTCGGCTCATGTGAAGCTTTTCAGAGAGAAATTCGGTCATAAGAATGACCCTTCTCACATGACCACCGGTCTCTTTACTCCGCATTTCG
Source organism: Alteromonas sp. CH_MED4-4 (assembly GCF_037029575.1). Lineage (NCBI taxonomy): Bacteria > Pseudomonadati > Pseudomonadota > Gammaproteobacteria > Alteromonadales > Alteromonadaceae > Alteromonas > Alteromonas sp. CH_MED4-4. The sequence goes on from NZ_JAYMEU010000027.1 coordinate 9,931, forward strand.
ATTGCGTCGCTAAGCACCATAATGAGTTCTTTTTGGGTTTTTTGTATGTCTTCTTTTTGCGTGAGATTTTGGAATATTACCGCCACATTAGAGGCAAACATCTCTAAGGTCTTGCGCTGCAGAGCATCCAGTGGATGATCTAATTTAACATACAAGATGTTGTGGCTATCTTCTCCAGTAGGGTAGTAGCCGATGAATAACTCTTTAGACTGATAGTGACTTTTGCTTTCTAAGACTTGTTTGATTTCTTCTTCGATGGTTTCAGGAATTCGGCTAGAAATTCCAGGTTTGCATAATCCAACTAGGTCGCCGCTGGCACCTAGCACCGTCATGGTCGTATCGCCATATAAGTCGGTGTGCTGAGTAGACAAGTAGAGTACAGAGTTGTTTAGGTTAAGCAGTGTAAGTGTCTGTTTCAACACTGCGGTGCCAAATTGGGCTAAAGACTGGCTTGCTAAAACGGAAGACGAGGATTTTAAAACGTCTTCCATACCGCGCTTACCTTGCTCAATAGTCTGAATATCCCGATACGACCTTATTGCTGTGTACACACATGATTTAAGTTTAAGCGATGATAATTCGGTTTTGGCTTTGTAGTCGTTTATGTCGTAACGCCTGATTACCTCTTCTTCCGGCGCCTGACCAGGTTGACCTGTTCGCAGAATAAGGCGGGCGGTATGGTTATTGAGCTCGTTGCGAATGGCATCAACCAAATTCAAACCCGCATCGTCAGTTTCCATCACCACATCAACGAAAGCGAGAGCGATGTCTGGATTTGCTTTGAAAAGTGCTAGGCCTTCAGCGCCACTGTGAGCTGATAGAAATTCAACCCCGCGTTTTTCGAAATTAAATTTCCGCAGAGTGAGTTTAGTGACCTCATGTACGCCTTCTTCATCATCGATTATGGCTATTTTCCATGGAGCTTGGCGAGAGGTGGATTGTTCTGTTTTTGACTTCTTAAATAACGACATACATAGCGCTATAAACGTTTAGATACATTAAACGTAAGCCACAATTTTCAATCTCGCAAACTTACTCGACAAGTTTTGTTCTAAAGTTCAATGAGCATATTTTGATGTCAGAAGTCTCTTTATCATCAGTTAGACGTGTTTTAGGCAAGTATTAAAAATATGCCATGTTTGTTAAATTGTGGAGCCCAGCAGATTCCAGTAGGAGAAAACTGCTGGGCCGCAATACCTTTCAACAATAGCGTTTAGCTATCTTCGATAGGGGTATTTTCAGTAATCGGTACCGTATTTACGTCGGTATCTAAGCTTTCTACCGCATTTCGTACGCCTGCGGCGTAATCTGGGTGTACCTTTTCTAGCACGGCGTACCAACGCTCTTTTACGTTATCTGAGCACGGGCCCATAGCGGCAGCGTAGTTTTTATATAGCCGTTCTTTTTGATCATCAGAAAACATCTCATACAGTTTTCGCGGCTGCACGTAATCCACATCTGCTTCACCTTGATGATATCTATCAGCGTCTCCATCAATGCGAAGCGGAGGCTCTTTCACTGAAAAGTCAGCCACCGGACCTTCGTATTGATTGGGCTCATAGTAGGCGTCAGGGTTACCAAAATCATTGGTAAAGAAGCGCATCGCGCCGTCTTTGTGATAGTGGTTTACCTTGCTATTTTTCGGCGCGTTAGCGGGGAGTGCTTCATAGTGTGTGCCCAAACGATAGCGATGGGCATCAGCATAAGAAAATATGCGAGCCTGAAGCATTTTGTCAGGGCTAAAGCCAATACCAGGGACAACATTTGACGGACTGAATGCTGCGTTTTCTATCATTTGAAAGTAGTTTTCTGGATTTCTGTTCATTTCCAGTTCGCCAACTTCAATAAGCGGATAGTCATCGTGCGGCCACACCTTGGTTAGGTCGAACGGGTTATAGCTTTGCTGTCCTGCTTCCTCTTCTGGCATGGCCTGAATGTACATTTTCCATTTTGGGAAATTGCCTTCTTCAATGGCGTTATATAGCTCTTCTTGATATTTTTCCCGAGTGCTTCCAATGATTTTTTCAGACGTTTCATTGGTGTAGTTTTTAATGCCTTGTTGAGTTTTGAAATGGAACTTCACCCAATGACGCTTGCCTTCTTTATTCCACATGCTGAAAGTGTGGCTGCCATAGCCGTTCATGTGCATAGGTGACACCGGAATACCACGGTCTGACATTAAAATGGTAACTTGGTGCACGCTTTCTGGCTGTGCAGCCCAAAAGTCGAACATGGCTTCTGGTGAGCGCAGGTTAGTTTTCGGATGGCGTTTTTGCGTACGAATAAAGTCAGGGAACTTGTATCCATCGCGAATGAAGAAGATAGGAGTATTATTACCTACCATATCCCAGTTGCCTTGTTGTGTGTAAAACTTCAAGCTAAAGCCTCGCACGTCACGCTCGGTATCAGCTGCGCCTGATTCTCCTGCTACCGTAGACCACCGGCTTAATACTTCAGTTTGTTTACCCACTTCTGAGAATAAGTCAGCGCATGTGTAATCGGTAATGTCGTGCGTGACCGTAAATGTGCCCTGTGCACCCCAGCCTTTCGCGTGAACGACACGTTCTGGAATTCGTTCGCGGTTTTGATGCGCTAACTTTTCGATTAGTTGATAATCTTGTAAGAGGGCGGGGCCGCGCTCTCCTGCTGTTTTAGTGGTTTCGTTACTTACTACGGGGGCGCCTGCCGACGTGGTTAATTGCGGTTTCTTAGCCATTATAAAACTCCTTTCGTATGCTTTTTTTGAAAGCCAAACTTCCATAAACATCATGTGTGCCTGACTCATGACATGCTTTTGCTACGCACTGCTAAATGAAAGGGTTTACAAACTTCTATATATATCTATAAAAACAAACAATCTGAATTAGGTTTGCCACCTATTGAAGAGTAAACTCGTCGTGTTTACTCTAACTTAACAAGTTCAATTACCGCGTTTAAGGAAGTGTATGAATTTTGCCGAGTTTGCAGCATCAAGAAAGAGTGTTAGAGGGTTCACTAAACAGCCTGTTACTAAGGAAACAGTAGACGCGATTATCAACGCAGCGAAGTGGGCGCCATCGTCCTATAACACGCAAACCTGGAAAATTCATGCAGTAACAGGCGACGTGCTTGATAAAATTCGTGAAGGCAACACCAAAAATACACTTGAAGGTAAACCGCACGTTCGAGACTTTCCCTACAAAGAGGATTACGAGGGGATTCACCGTCAGCGTCAAATTGATGTAGCCATACAGCTGTTCGACGTAATGGGAATAACCCGAGAAGACAAGGAAAAGCGTATGGATTGGATGATGCGCGGCTTTAGGCAGTTTGATGCGCCCGTTTCTTTGGTGCTTACCTATGACAAGGCTTTAGAGCCAGCAGGGATCACCCAGTTTGGTTTAGGGTCGCTGGCGTATGGCATTGTGCTAGCTGCATGGGACTTAGGGCTTGGTTGTGTTATCAATGGTCAGGGCATTATGCAGTCCGATGTAGTACACAAGCACGCTAACATCCCTGATGATGAGGCCATTATGATTTGCATAGCCTTAGGCTATCCAGACCCTGAGTTCGCTGCAAACGAGGTTCGCTCAACCCGCGCCGACAACGAAGAGTTTGTGACGTATCACGGGTTTTAGCGTTTTTCGATTTAGGCAGATTGTTATTTTTTCAGCAAGCCAATGCTGCGTTAAGCCATCGGCATGAAAATGTCCGTTTGAAATATCATGAGCTTCTAAAACGGTGCCTTCACAACGGAACATTTCCGAATTTTTAGTGTAAGTGGTTACTTTGTTGGATGATTACTTAAAAATCGTTCTATCTCGGGCGCGGGGAGTGGCTTGCTCCAATAATAGCCTTGCCCCAAGTCACATCCCATTTTTATTAGCTTTTCTAAAGCGGGTTTACTTTCAATACCTTCAGCTACCGCTTTCATGCCAAGGCTGTCGGCAATGCTGATTATTGCTGCAACTAAAGGTGCGTCGTTTTCCCCAATGCCTAAGGTGTTGATAAAAATGCGGTCTATTTTGAGTTTGCGAGCGCTAAATGTCTGTAGATAATTTAAATTAGAGTAACCGGTACCAAAATCATCAATAGCAAAGTGCACGCCTAACGATTTAATGGCTTCGAGTTGTTCGCCAGTGGTGCCATTTTCATCCGCGAGTATGGTTTCAGTTAGCTCCAGCTCTAAAAATTGCGGTGCTAATTGTGAATTTTGCAAAGCCTGCTCAACGACAGCGGGGAGCGTACCATCTTTGAATTGTGCAAAGGATAAGTTTACGGCAACCGTAAGATTAGTATGACCGTTTTCATGCTGTTTAGCGCAAAATTCACAAGCCTGGTTTAACACCCACGCACCAAGAGGGATGATCAGGCCACTGCTTTCCGCTAAAGGTATGAACTTGTCGGGGAATATCATTGAGCCGTCTTTCTGAGGCCATCTCAAAAGCGCCTCTACTGCTTGAACCTTGTTAGAGGCAAGGTCTATCAACGGTTGGTAGTACACTTCGAATTCATTGGCCTGTACGGCCGGGCGTAAACGCTGAATAAGTGTGAATTTTTCATCGTTTTCTTCGTCAAAGCGAACGTCATAGTATTCGTATCTATTTCTACCGTTGCGTTTCGCTTCGTACATTGCAATATCTGCTTTTCGGCACAGCTGTTTAAATTTAATTCCGTCATAAGGCGCTTGTGCTACACCAATTGAACCCGATACTACCACTTTGGTTTGCAGCACTTCGAATTCGTTCGAACACCACGTAATTAAGTTCTTACATAAGTCATCGATTTCAGATTTGTCTGATATTTCTGGCGCCAACACAATAAACTCATCGCCACCGAAGCGTATTAAACTTTGCTTTGTGGATAGGTGGTCGGTGATGGTTTGAGATATTTTTTGAAGAAACCGCTCGCCCGCAGCATGACCAAGAGCGTCATTCACGGGTTTAAAGTTGTCTAAGTCTATGAACAGCAGCGCGAGCTGAAGCCCTTTTTCTTCACTCTCTCGTAGCTTTTCGTTGAAAAGTCGCTCGCCCAAAATCCTATTTGGCAAGTTTGTGAGCGGATCGTGATGTGCTAAGTGCTGGATATGTGCTCTATTTTGCTCAACTTTAGACACCTCTTGCTGCAGTGACTGCATAAGCCGACGAATATCCTGTATCAAAATAAAAACGCTGAAGCCCGTAATAACGTAAATAACCATGATGAAAAGCACATGAGACCAGCTCAAAATAGGCGGGTTTGGTGTTACCACATCGTGCATTATCAACCACGTAAGCGTAATGCACTGTAGAAGCACTAAAGATAAAACGGTGCCAAATAGGGCAATTCCACCTAATAAAGCCGCAAATATGATGACGCCAGGGTAGCCAATCATGGCGATATCAAATACGCCTGCACCTGTTGCGGATAGGGCAAACAGCATTGACGACATAGCGCCTAAAAGTAGGTAACTGCTGGTGGTAACGTAATACTTGTATGCGAGCGAGCCAGTGACGATTAATGAGAACAAGCCCAGTAAAAAGATATCAAAAGTTATGCCTCTCGCGACCAGAGACGAAGCGAAAAGCCCGAAGCCTGTTACCGCGCTTATTTGAATGACACGGCGCCTTCGGAGTGACGTTAGATCAGCAAGCTTTGCTGATGAGGAAAAAAAATCTTTAACCTGCATTCTTCCAAATCTTGAAGGAGGTTTATAGCAACCTTAAACCTAACTTGGAAAAAAGCAAGTGCAGAGACGCAACGTTATACGTTATTGGCAAAAGACGAGGAAAAACACAGCAGTGCTCGAAAACACTGCTGCCCGTAAAGTCAATAACTACCTTTCGTCTGATGGTGCGTAACGCTCCAACCAGTGTGCATATGGTGCAGGCATTACCCAAGATGGTTTTTCAACGCCTAGCTTTTTCGCTGCAAAGTAAGACCAGTGTGGGTTAGTAAGATGCATTCTACCTACCATAACAACGTCAAGTTGTTGGTTTTCAATGGTATCGTTGGCGAGCTCTGGTGTGTCTACTCCCCACGCTGTAGCAACCGGGATCCCGGCTTCATCACGTACCTTTTTAGCAATTGGAGCAAGGAAAGCCGGGCCCCAAGGAATATTCGCATCAGGCGTGTTAAAGCCAACGCTAACGCTAACGAAATCAGTACCAATTTCTTTGAACTGTTTTACAAGTTCGATAGACTCGCTCAACGTCTGTTCGTCATCACCATCGTATTCGATAACGCCAAAGCGTACGGTAAGCGGTAGGTTTTCAGGCCAAACCGCGCGCACTGCGCTCAGTGTTTCAAGTAAGAATCGACCACGGCCTTGCGCATCACCGCCGTATTCGTCGGTACGCTTATTGGCGTGCTTCGAGAAAAAGCTTTGAGCCAAATAACCGTGGGCAAAATGCAGTTCAAGCCACTCGAATCCAGCTTCAAGCGCGCGCTGGGCACCTTTCACAAAGTCACTCTTAACGCGCTCAATATCGGCTTTGGTCATTTCTGTAGGCGTAACAGGTAAGTGTGCCCCAAAGGCTTCTGCCGAAGGTCCAATAGGCTGCCACCCTTTTTCTTCACTTGGCTGAATGTGGTCATCACCTTCCCAAGGGCGGTTAGCACTCGCTTTGCGCCCTGCATGTGCAATTTGAATTCCAGCAACAGCGCCTTGGCTTTTTATACGATCAGCAACATTTTTTAAGCCACTAACGTGTTCATCTTTCCAAATACCTAAGCAATTTGGCGTGATGCGTCCTTCTGGCGAGACGGCGGTTGCCTCAACGATAACCAATCCAGCACCGCCTCGGGCAAATGACTGGTAGTTTGCTTCATGCCACTGATTTGTAAACCCATCTTCTGCAGAGTATTGGCACATAGGAGGCACAGCAATACGATTGCGAAGCGTCACGTCTTTTAACGAAAATTGTTCAAATAATGCAGTCATATTTCTCTCTTTTTAAATAAACACAAAAGCACTCAGCGAAGGCTGAGTGCTTTAAAATCTAGGGGTTATGCCGCAAGAGTTAGAATTTCACGGGCTTTAGCAAGGTCGATGTCACCATGCTCGCCAAGCGCTGTTAAGCCGTTGCGTTCAAGGTTCTCGATTAGTCCATCAATGGCAGACTTTTCAATGTTGTGGTCTGACAGGCGGGTTTTAACCTGCATAGTTTCAAAAAAGTCCTGAACCGCTTTTATGGTTAAGTCGATGGCCTTTTCTTTGTCATTTTCCTGAATGCCAAACACGCGCTCACCTAGCTGCAGAATTTTTTCCTGCTTTTTGTCACGCTGCACGAACATTAACGACGGTAGAACAATTGCTAGGGTCACGGCGTGATCTAAACCGTGTAACGCAGTAAGTTCGTGACCTATCATATGAGTGCCCCAGTCTTGCGGTACACCTTTGCCGATTAATCCGTTAAGCGCCATTGTTGCTGACCACATTACGTTTGCACGCACATCGTAATCTTCAGGCGTCGCTAACGCTTTAGGGCCTTCTTGAACTAAGGTTTGTAAAATTCCTTCTGCAAAGCGGTCTTGAAGCGGTGCGTTTACAGGGTAGGTAAGGTATTGCTCAATCACGTGAACAAAAGCATCAACCACGCCGTTCGATACTTGACGTGGTGGTAGTGAATAGGTGAACTCAGGATCGAGTACGGCAAAAACAGGCTGAACTGTTTCAGAAGAAAACGCGCGTTTTTGCGACGTTTCTTTTCTGTTTACTACCGAGTTACCGTTACTCTCAGACCCTGTCGCAGGTAAAGTAAGTACTGCGCCAATAGGTAATGGATTTTCAAATGCTGCACCTTTAACAAGTATGTCCCACGGATCGCCTGCAAAGTTAACGGCAGCAGCTACAAATTTCGCGCCATCAATAACACTTCCACCGCCAACCGCAAGAATGAAGTTCACGTCATTTTCACGGGCGACATTCACAGCTTTCATCAGTGTTTCAAATTCTGGGTTTGGTTCAACACCCTGAAATTCAATAACTTCAGCACCTGCTAGTGCAGTCGTTACTTTATCGTAAATACCATTTTTCTTAATTGAGCCGCCACCGTAGAGGAAGAGGACTTTTGCTTGTTTCGGCAAACGTGAAGACACTTCACTTAGTTGCCCTTTGCCGAACAAAATTTCGGTTTGATTCTTAAACGTAAAATTAAGCATAGTATTGCCTGTCCTTAATTAGGTTGTGAATTTAACTGTTGTAAAAGCTTTTCAGCTAACAGTTCATCAGAAAACGGGTTTTGGCCTGTAATAAGCTCACGGTCTACTACTACATTGGGCGCCCACATTTCTTTGAATTCCATCTTGCCACCCGCTTGCGCCATGGCGTCTGCTGGGTAGTACAATAACGTTGCGTCGTTTAACGTGCTTTCAAAATAGGCCTCTTCCGGTGTGGAGAAGATTGTCATTTTGTAGCCATCATAAATCCAACTCTCAGATGAGGCTTGCTCACCGGATTTCAATGCCAGTTCAAATGCCTGCGGGTTAGATTGCCCAGAAAGTAAGGCGATTGGGCCATGGCAGATAGCGGCAGTAGGTTTTCCTTCACTGTGAAAGTGAGACAAAATTTCACCCACTTGAGGATTGTTTGCCAGGTCGATAAGCGGTGCATGACCGCCTGGAATGAATACGCCTTCAAACTCTTCTAGCCCTTGTCCAATCACTTCGCTCAATGACAGCGTGTCATCAATGCCTTCTATTGACGCTACAAAGGTTTGAATGTCTCGCATTTGCGATTCGCCGCCATCAAAGTATTGCGGTATTACTGACTTTTTATCTACAGATGGCGCATTGCCTTTTGGCGTGGCCAATACCAGTTTGTAGCCTGCGTCTACCAATGCTTTTGCCGGCACACCAAACTCGTTAAGGTAATAGCCTGTAGGCTCTGTTTTGCCATCTGCAAGCTGCATTACATTTTCACTTGAAAGTAGTACAAGTATTTCGCCTTTACTGGCATTCGCAGCTTTAACGTCTGCCGCATAGGCCGACTGTGATAAACCCGCAATAATGGCGAGCGATAAAATTGATGATGCTGATTTCATGTGCAGCTCCTGTCGCATTAGAAAGTGCGTGTATCTTAGAGAGGTTGGCTTACATCGAGAAGTCAGATAAATTGTGATGAGTCATCAAAAATCTGATGGGTAGGGATTATGTCTTACTTAACACAGTTAAAAACCTTTGTAGAAGTTTATCGAAGCGGCAACATTACACGTGCTGCAGCTCGCCTTCATATGTCTCAGCCAGCGGTCACTTCTCACATACAAGCCATGGAGAATATTGTCGGTAAAGAGTTGTTCATAAGAAAAGCGAGAGGCGTTGAGCCAACGGCTATCGCTGATGACTTGGCGCTGCAGGTCGCCAGTCACATTGATACGTTAGAGCAGAAAGTGGCTTCTATTCGCAGTCGTGCTTCCACCGATCACGGCACGTTACACCTTGCAGGGCCTGCGGAGTACCTCAGTCTGGTGGCAGGTCCGGCACTCGCTAACTTGCTTCAGGCCGATAAAGTGAATTTAGTGATCCATACCGGCAACAAAAGTAATATTTATCATTTGTTGGAAAACGATGTAGCGGAGCTTGCCATTACGGCCTCTGAGCCCACTGACGCGGTGTATGAATATCAGAAGTTGGATAAAGAGCGCTTAATCTTAGTGATGAACCGTGTGCAGGGAAAGTTGCTGGGAGAAAGAGAAATATCGGCAGCGCTACTCAACCAACATAAAGTAGTGACGTATGATGAACAGTTACCGCTTGTTCGGCGATACTTTTCGGAGGTATTTAATGCCGCGTGTGAGTCGCCTGTCGCGGCTGTTTGCCCCGATATAAGAGCAATAAGTAGTATTATCAAAGCGGGAATTGGTTATTCCGTTTTGCCTGACTACTTATGTAAAGAAGGTATTGCAAAAGGCGAATTGGTCGCGCTGGGCAAGCCAGGCCCAGAAAACGATGTTTATTTAGTGTGGAAAAAGGGAGCGCTTCGTCATCCTAGGGTCGACTTCGCCAAAGATGTCATAATGGCTTTTGCAAACATTAACTATTTTTCGACACTTCCTGATTGAAGCTAGACGCCTAAAAAGGGCGACGCATTTGGACAAGGCGTCGCCAATTGTTCCTAGTTTAAATAAACAGGGCTTGTTGGTCTTTGCTGAATATTAAACAACAGCAGGCCCTAAAATGTACCAACAACTTTTACCGTGCCATCAACTTTACCTTCATCCACAAAACCTATGGTATTGGGGTTGGTCGCGACAAGATTTAACATCTCATCCTCAGTTGCTATCATTTCAGGTGGTGTGCCTCTGCCAGTAAACACAAGCTTCGACCAGAATGCAGAGTATTGTGATTCAGATTTTCCAAGCACATTATTATTAAAAGCGTCTCTGATATTATTACCTTGTTCGAAGGTAAGGGGAATTGCGCGACTTCCATCGGGAAATGCTTTTACTTTTCCCAGATATATTTTCTTGACGGTATCGATATCGATCCCAGAATTGTTGTTGGCATTTATTATCACGGCTGTACCGGCATAAATCGGCGCAGACATTAAAAAGCACAGGGCTGCAACTATCTTCATTGATATTACCTTCGTTCTTAACTCGCTAACATCGAGGCAAGCATGCTAGTGGTTTGTACCCAAGGGCGACGCGCCCTCACGAAAGTATAACCGAGATTTACAATTTGTCGCATTTCGACAAAAGGTGAAATTTGAAGGATCCTAAAACATACAAAGAGAAATTATGGCAAAACCTAATGCAAAAGGGCCGGTCAGAACCGTGCAAATTTATTGCTCCAAGTGCAAATTCCAGCTATTTAAATATCGAAAAGGCGGCAAAGGCGCGTTGGTTAAATGCTTTAAAGAGAGAATAGTTGAGGACTTTACTCATGAAGAAGGAATATGTCCTTCTTGTGACGGACAGTTTGCAAGGAATGCCTTAATTCGAGGTGCACCGGCACTGAAAATTGTTGGCACAAAGGTGACCATGAAGTAGCACAGACTGATAATCGGTTGTTAATTGGACAACTTTTTTAAAATATAAACGTTTGGATAATTTGCTCTTACGTAATTTTTGCCTAAATTAATATAAAGGGATTGCTGCCTCAAGCCGTTGTGCTGTTTGGTAAAAAATTTAAGGCCGAGGTTAGAAAGCGCAACGGAATGGCTTTGTATTAAACGTCTACATATCGAGATGATAAATGTCCATTCAAAGAAAGTTTCTATTTTCTATTTCTGCTGTTATCGCTTTGTTCGCTTTAATTGTTGCCGTGGCAACGGTTATCACCACTTCCTCAAATGTTTCAAACCTTGTTCAAGAGCAAAAGAAGAACACCGCCGATCGTTTAGTGAATATTCTTACTGTGACTGACTCTATCATGCTTGAACGCGTCAAAAGCAGTATGGCGTTGCTTAAGCAACGAGGTGAGGCAATCGGTGAACCCAATCAAACCGATATTGTTACCGTTAAAAATACGCAGGCTCGGCAGCTAAGGTTGGGCAATGCGGAGCAAGCTAACACATTCGACTTGGTCGATAACCTGACAAGCGTAATGGGAGGCACCGCCACGCTTTTTAGTAAAACAGGAGACGACTATATTCGCGTGAGTACCAATGTCATTAAAAATGGCGAGAGGGCGATTGGCACTAAGTTGGCCCCTGATGGCAAGGCGATCAAAAAGATTAATCAGCAGGAAGCGTATTACGGTGCGGTTGATATTTTGGGTAGCCCTTATTTAACAGGTTACGAGCCAATGTTTAACAGCAGCGGTGATGTTGTGGGCATCTGGTATGTGGGATACTCAGCCGACCTTAACGTCTTAGAGCAAGCCATTAAGCAAAGTCACGTGCTAAAAGAAGGCTTTGTTGCCCTTCGTGATGCAAAAGGTAACATTCGCATGCATTCCGCACATGTGAATGATCGGCAGGTGGCCGACGCCCTTCAACCTAATGATGATTGGGTTGTAGAAGTGGTACCGTTTTTGCCTTGGGGGTACGATATTATATTAGTGGCGTCGACGTCAGAAAAATCGGCTATGGTTCGAAGCTCTGTGTTGGTTGTTGTACTTAAAATCGTATTGGCGAGCGTGGGAATTTTGATCACCATTTGGTTGCTCGTTAAGTATATTGTTGGCAAGCCACTTGAAGAATTCATTGGGGTAGTAAACAACTTGTCTTCTGGTGAGGGAGATTTAACGTTCCGTTTTCAGGCATCAAGAAGCGACGAGTTTGGCACCATGGCAAGAGCGTTTAATGGGCTTCTTAGCCAGTTACAAGACACGTTGCAGAGTGTGGACGAAGCCACCGACCACATGCTAGCAAAGTCAGAAAGGTTAAATGCAACAGCGTTGCAATCCAAAGATACCGTTTCACAACTTAGCCGAGAAACGGAGTCAATTAATAACGCCATTTCATTAATGCAGCAGAATGCACAAACGGTGTCGTCAACCATTCGCAGTTCAAGTGAAGCGGCACACGCTGCCGATCAAGATACGCGAAACAGCGTAAGCGTTCTGGCGCAAACCATTAAAGACATCCAGTCTCAGGCAAGCGATGTGGACGCGTCAGTACAGGTTATCACTGAGTTGGCTCAGGCAAGTGAAGAAATTAGCGGTGTAATGGAAGTTATCAGGAATATCGCAGAGCAAACGAATCTACTTGCGCTTAATGCAGCTATTGAAGCGGCTCGCGCTGGTGAGCAGGGACGTGGCTTTGCCGTTGTCGCTGACGAAGTCCGTTCGCTAGCAAGCAGAACGCAGTCTTCCACGGAAGAAATTCGCAATATGATTGAACGCCTTCAGCAAGGTAGCCGCGTGGCTTCTGAAAAAATGCAGCAAAATAAAGAAACCGCCTATAAAACCGTGGACACCACAAAACATGCTGGCGATTCGTTAAAGCAGGCGCTTGACGCTGTTGCACGCATCACAACGTTAAATCGAGACGCTGCCACAATGGCTGAAGGACAAACAGAAGTTGCTAACGATGTGAATAAAGGGGTAAGCAGTATTCAACAGGTGGGCAATGCCAATACTACCTATGCAAAAGAAGTGGTAGATAACTGTGAAGCCTTAGTTCAGCAAGTTAAGCAAATGCAAATGCAGTTGCGACGATACCATTTCTAGAGTTACTGGCTTATTCAATTGATTTGGCTGTCAGCAGGCAGTGAAGCAGAAACAAGATAATTCGCCAGAGTCAATCTACGCTGAAATGCACATTTCTTGCGGTTGACATGAATAGTAACAATTTGAACCAATGCCAAAAGGGCTTTAGATTGCTAAGGCCCTTTTTGATATTTATTCTTACCCATGGATGAATATAGGGATCTTCCCATAACATGGATAAACCATAATGAAACAACTATCTACACTAGCCGGTGTGGTTGCGAGTGTTTTTGCATTCACATCGCTATCGACAACGGCAGTAGTGGCGCAAGAAGCGCAAACTGCATCTGCAGTCGTATCACCCGCGAAAAAGACACTTGCTGATGTTGAATACCGCTTACCGTCAACAATCGCTCCCACTTTTCAACGCATTCACTTAAATATCGACCCTGATAACCCTACATATTCTGGAAAAACGAATATTGATGTAACGGTTAAAACCCCAACTAAGAAAGTGGGCTTTTATCAGCAAGATTTGACCGTAACTTCTGCGCGTTTAGTGTCTGGAAGCAGCAGCTTTCCTCTAAATGTTACGATTGGAGAATACGACATCAATTGGGGCGAATCGCAAGATGAGATTGCGCCTGGGAAGTATACGTTAGAGATTACGTTTGAAGGGAAAGTGAACACGTCTTCAGATGGCATGTATCTGTCACGTTTTGAAGAGACCAACTATATATTTACCCAGTTTGAAGATATGCATGCGCGAAAAGCGTTTCCAAGTTTTGATGAGCCAAACTTCAAAATTCCTTATCAAATGACCATCAGTTCTCCTGAACATCAGGAAATTGTGGGTAATACACCTGTTGAAAAGGTGACAGTGGAAAACGGGATTAAAACCGTAGTGTTTGAAAAAACTAAGCCCATGCCGACTTATCTTATTGCCTATACCGTAGGGCCCTTTGATAGTGCTGAAATTTCTGGGCTGTCGGTGCCAGGAAAAATATACGTTCCAAAAGGGTATGCCGATAAAACCAAATTTGTTATCAAACACATCCCAGAAATCCTAGCCTCGCTAGAAGATTTTTTTGGTATCAAGTACCCCTATAAAAAAAAGGATTTTGTTGCCGTACCCAACTTTACCCACGGTGCAATGGAAAACGTAGGTTTAATTACCTATCGCGATAGTTTGTTACTGCTAGAAGATAACCCAAGCGTCACGGAGCGTTCACGACCGCTAAATGTTATTGCGCATGAACTTGCTCACCAATGGTTTGGCAACTTGGTAACAATGGCGTGGTGGGATGACCTATGGCTGAACGAAGCGTTTGCGTCTTGGGCTGCAAGTCATACCATGAAAACCTTGTATCCAGAGTTGAACTACGCCGATCGCATAGTGCAAGAGGGAGCATTTGGTGCAGATGCTAGTCCCACGGTGAAACCTGTTAAAAAGGTAGTGAAAAGTCAGCCAGATGTGATGGATGGGTTGGGCTTGAACTACTCAAAAGGTGAATCAATTTTACAAATGATTGAATCGCTAATTGGTACAGAAAAGTTTCGTGAAGGCGTTCAAAACTACATGAATACCCATGCTTGGGGTAATACCGTAGCAGACGATTTGTGGCGCGCCCTCGATGAAGTGTCCGATTTCAACTTAAGCGCCATGATGAAAGCCTACTTGGAACAGCCGGGCTACCCACTTATTCATATTTCAAAAGATGGCAAATTAACCCAGTCCCGTTTTCACCTTGCAGGCGCGACCGTGGAAGATAAGACATGGGCAGTTCCATTAAAGCTGACTTATCAATCAAACGGAAAAATACTAAACGAAGTGGTTTTTATTGATAAAGAAACCACAGTTTTACCTCAGCTTGCTGAAGCAGACTGGGTATACCCTAATGACAATGCAACAGGTTACTTCCGTTGGTCAATTGAACCAGCTCAGCTAAACGCACTGCTAAATAACATTGACGCGCTAAATAAGCGTGAAAAGAAAAATGTGCTATACAACTACCAGGCGCTGTTAAACGCAGATCAAGTAGGTGTAGACAGCGTGATGAAGGTTCTTAATAGCTTGGCAAAAGATGATGACCCTGCGGTCATTCGTGCGGCTGTTGGGGTGTTAGCTGAGTTTAGTTATTTAGTAAATGAAGACAATAAAGCCGCATATGCAAAGCTTCTAAATCAAAATTATATGCCTTTGTTAAACAAGCTAACCTTGTCTCAAAGTGAGCAGGATAACGCAGATGTTATCCGCCTGCGTAACCAGCTATACAGCTTGCTGGGTACTCATTCGAACAATGATCAACTTGTTGAACAAAGCGTTAAAATAGCGAAACAGTACCTTGCAGATACTAGCAGTGTTCCTTCCGGTATTGCCGGTACAGCAATTGAAATTGCTACGCGAAATAGTGAACAAGGCGAGCAGGGCACATGGTTTAATACAATTGTAGAGGCTTTTAAAAAAGCACAGTTGCCAAATGTGAAAAGCACGCTGGTGTATTCGATGTACTTTGAAGACAAAGCGACCGTCTTTAAAATGTTAGATTTAGCGCTTACCGATGATATTACGCCTGCAAATACCATGTATATGGTGGTGAGAGTGGCACGTAACTTAGACGATCATACGCTATTGTACGAGTGGCTTAGTAAGAATAAAGACGCGCTACTAGCAAAAATGCCTGATTACCATGTAAGCAGAATGCCGGAATTTGTTTCAACAACCTGTTCGGCTGAAAACTTAGAAATGGCCAATGCGTTCTACGCGCCAATTAGCGAGACCTATCAAGGAATGGCACGCGGTGTCGAAATTATGCAGGACGAGTCTCAACAGTGTATGCGGCTGAAATCTGCATTTCAGGCAGACTTTAACGCCTTCTTAAACGAGCAGTTATAGGCAACAACGAAAAGGCGTTTACCCAGCGCTTTTTGTCCTAAAGTTATGATTGAAAGAGCGTCCACTAGGCGCTCTTTTTTTGTGCATAAAACTGTAACATGCACCACGGCGAGTCACTAAAATATTTCAAAGCTGAAACATTTACGCATTGTGACAAATCAACTTTCCCTGTACCAAAGTTCAGCAGAGTTAATCAATAAGTAAGTTTATTTTAAACGTCTAAGTTTCTGATTTTTAACGTTTGTGACGTTTATATTATTATTTTTATTAAGTGCTTGCTGTATATACGTATGTATAAGAATTTATACCTTCCTTATACAAAAAAGCGGAAAGCAAAATGATTCATGAGGGTAACACACAAAAGTATAAGCTGAGGAAATCAGCTAAAGTAGTCAACGCGTTGTTGGCGGGCGCATTGTCGTTAGGCGTTGTTTCTATTAATGCCTCTGCAGATACAGTATGGCAAGAGGACTTCGAAGCAAATGAACTGCAAGGCAAGGGCGCAACTGGCTCAGACCCAGCGGGAGCAATTGTTGATCTTGAAGGTGTTGATCGTTGGTCAGTAGACGTGTCAGCGAGTGAGCTAAGTGCCACTTCAGACTGGTTCCGTGTTGAAAGCGGCGCAATGCAAGCACGTGATACTGACGGTGAAGTAGTCTGGTTGAGCGAGTCTATCGATATATCTGGTGCCGGTGATATCACCATAAGTGCGGTGCTTTCTCAAAGTGGAAATTTTGAGTCGACAGACTACATCGATGTATTTTACTCATTAGATGGTGGCGCATTCGAGCTTATTACGCTTTCAGAAGGGGCAACGAATACGGTACAGGAAGACTTTGGTTCTGCAACACTGACCGAAACGATAGGTAGCGGAAGCACTTTAGAACTGAAAGTAGCCATGGCTAACAACTCGGGTACCGAATATCTCAATTTAGACAGTATTTCAGTAAGTGGAAATGGAACTACCGATGGTGGGGATACTGGCGGTAACCCTGACGACGGCGGTGAACCTTCAAATGAACTTCTTTTCTTAAGTGGTACTTGTTTTAACTGCCCTGATTTGGAAGCAGTTAACCTAGCCAGCGACTTTGTTGCATCTGACTATTACGCAGCTCTCGACACAGCTATTGCAAACGGTGAAAGTGCGCAAACGTTAAAAGACACGGCGCATAACATCATTGAAAATGGTCATCGTACGCTTTCTTACTCAGAAGTGTGGACAGCACTCACTTACACTGATGAAGATCCTGCTAACATCGATAACGTTATCTTGTTCTACAAAGGCATATCACAAGGCAAGTTTACCAACGGTAGCGGTAGTCAAAGCACCAACCCAGACAATTGGAATCGCGAACATGTTTGGGCTAAGAGCCATGGTTTTCCTAGCTCAAGCCTAACGGCATACAGCGATATTCTGCACCTGCGTCCTACCGATATTTCTGTAAATAGCTCACGCGGCAACTTAGATTTTGATTTTAGTGATAGCACGCTTTCTGAAGCTCCGTTAAACCGAGTTGATGGTGACTCTTTTGAGCCTCGTGACGCAGTAAAAGGTGATGTAGCACGCTCAATGCTATACATGGACGTGCGTTACGATGGCAATACAGCTGGTGATACCGAAGACGACTTAGTGTTAGTAAATCGCCTTACCTCTACTAGCGAAGCCGCGTTTGGTAAGCTTTGCGTATTGCTTCAATGGCATGAAAGTGATCCAGTGGATGATTTCGAACGTCGTCGTAACGAGCGCGTTTATGAATTCCAAGGAAACCGAAATCCGTTTATTGACAAACCTGAACTTGCTTCACTTATCTTCAACGAGAGTTGTGATGGTACAGGTGGTGATACTGGCGGTGACACGGGTGGCGATACTGGCGGTGACACGGGTGGTGATACCGGCGGCGACACAGGTGGTGATACCGGCGGTGACACAACACCTTCTACCAGCAGTATTTACATTTCAGAATACATCGAAGGTGGCGGTTTCAATAAAGGTATAGAGCTTTTCAATAGCTCGACACAACCGGTAAGTCTAGCGGGTTATGAGTTAGTTTTACTCTCCAATGGTGAGACCGCAGATGCTGACCGTAAAGTGTTAGCACTTGAAGGCACAATCCCAGCAGGTGGCGTAGCAACATTCGCTCACGGAAGTGCAGATGCACTGTTAACTGCCGGCTCAACGATTAGCAGCTTCGTGATTAATTTCAATGGCGATGACTACATTGAGCTCGTCGCTAACGGTCAGGTTGTTGATGCTCTAGGTACGTACGGCGTTAAAACTAACTGGGGTAAAGACGTTACTTTGGTACGCAAGAGTTCAGTAACAGCAGGCAATCCTAACCGCAACCCAGCGTTTACCCTTGAAGAATGGGATAGCCTACCAAAAGATACGCTTAACAATTTTGGTTCGCACAATGGATCTGTTAGCGAGCCTACGGATCCCACCGACCCGACGGATCCTACTGATCCTACAGACCCCGTTGGTGAAGTAGTACTAATTAGCGCTATCCAAGGCGAAGGCGATGAGTCAGCAATGGTTGGCGCTGACGTCATTGTGGAGGCTGTAGTAACAAAAGTTGTACCAGCCATGAGCGGTTTCTTTGTTCAGGAAGAAGCAAGTGATTCAGACGATAATCAGGCAACTTCTGAAGGTGTGTTCGTTTACGCAGGCTCATTCAACCTGCCGGAAGCAGGGGATGCGGTGCGTTTGCAAGGTACAGTAGGCGAGCGCTTTGGTGTAACTCAATTAACTCTGTCTGCAGAACTCGAGATTACGGGTGTAGGTAGTAATGTGCTTTACACACCTGTTGCTATGCCATTTAGCCTTGAAACTGATTTAGAAGCATTAGAGGGCATGCATGTTAGTTTTGAGCAAACGCTTAAAGTTTCTGATATCTACAACCTTGGACGTTATGGTCAATTCAACGTGTCTTCAGAACGCTTATTCATTCCTACTAATCAGTTTGTAGCGGGTTCACAAGAAGCGTTGGCGCTAGCCGAAATTAATGCACGAAATTCCTTATTGGTTGATGACGGAGAAACCTCACAGAATTTGGATGATATTCCTTTCCCTGTAGGTGGTTTATCACACAACAATCCACTGCGTTTGGGAGACAGTGTAGAGGCTCTTGAAGGTGTATTACATTATGCCTTTGGTGCTTACAACCTCATCCCTGTTGGTGATATTCAAACCGTGCGCACTAATTCGCGGATTGCTGCACCACAGCTAAATGCTATCGGTGATGTAAAAGTGGCTAGCTTTAATGTGCTTAACTACTTCAACGGTCCAGAATTCCCAACCTCTCGCGGCGCAGATTCAGTTGCTGAATTTGAACGTCAGAAAGCGAAAACCATTGCTGCTATTGTAGCGATGAATGCCGATGTACTTGGCCTTGTTGAAATTGAAAACGATGGTTATAGCAGTGACTCTGCAATTGCTACACTAGTTGACAGCGTTAACGCTGAACTGGGTAGCGATGCATACAGCTATGTTGCATTAGAATCACAGCTAGGCGGCGATGAAATAGCGGTAGGTATTATCTATAAACCAGCAGTAGTTTCGCTACAGGGTAACCCTGTGACTTCATCTAGCGCACCATTTGACTATGGTAACCGTCAACCTTTACTACAAAGCTTTAACGTAAACAGTAACGGCGAAGACTTTACCTTAGCGATAAACCACTTTAAATCAAAAGGAAGCTGTGGCAGTGCTACAGGCGATAATGCTGATTTAGGTGACGGTCAAGGCTGTTGGAACGAACTGCGTACCCAAGCAGCACAAGGCCTAATTTCTCTTGTTGAGCAAAATAGTGATGTATTGTCTGACCGCGTTATCGTAATGGGTGATTTGAATGCCTATGCGAAAGAGGAACCTATCCTTGCGCTTGAAGAGGCTGGCTACAGTAACTTGGTTAACTTCTTCGATGGCGACAGCGCTTATTCGTATAGCTTCGGCGGCGAAGTAGGTTATCTCGATCATGCCTTATCAAGCCCTTCATTAACTGAATATGTGGTAGATGCAACGGTATGGCACATTAATGCCGATGAACCTCGTGTGTTCGACTATAACGTTGAATATAAGACTGAAAACCAGCTTTCTAGTTACTACGGCGCTGATGCGTATCGCTCGTCAGATCACGACCCAGTAGTGGTAGTGCTTAACTTCCCAGAAGAGGTAACAGTTGGAGATTTTGATGGTGATAACGATGTGGATTACAACGATATCATGGCCTTCTATCAACTGTTTTTACAAGGGCAAGCATCGGGTGAAAACTACGATTTCAACGGCGACGGCCAAATTAGCTTCTTCGATATTCAGGCATTAATGGCGATGTGTACACGCGCTAACTGTGCAATTTAATTTTAGGAAAATAACAATGAAAAAATTCTTTTTACTATTAATGGCTGCCGCCACTTTTAATGCAAATGCAGCACTCATTAGTTTGACGACAGATAAGGCGATTTATAATGTTGGTGATACAGTGACAGTTACAGTAAGTATTTCCGGCTTTTTTAATAATAGCGTACAGACTCTCATGTCTGCCTATTCTACAGCATTTAGCTTTGATAATAGAGTGTTGCAATTCATTGATAATAGTATTGAAAGCCTCATGCCGTTTGGTACTCAAGCAATTCCGACGTTCCCAGGAGGGCCTACTTTTCCGCCTGAGTTTTTTTCGGGAAGGGTTGAAGGTACAGCTCTTTTTGCTGAATCAGCTGGGGCGCTCGGTTCGACAGCACCACAGCAAGGGCAAAATGAAGTTAGCCTTTATCGCGCGCAGTTTTTGGCTACTTCTTTCGGGATTGATATATCGCCATTTACATTTTTGCAAAATCAATTTGTTGACGCTGCAGTAGGTCCACTCTCACCCAAAACGGCTACGCCAGCAACCGCAAGCTTCACCATCGCTCAAGTACCTGCACCAGGTACCTTTGCGCTATCGCTTCTGGCTTTAGGTGGTATGTTTTTCGCTCGCAAACGTGTGAAGTCATAAACCTTAAAGGCTAAAAGTTTAAGCCCAGCCTCGTGCTGGGCTTTTTTATTTCTATTGCTATTTACATACGGCTTTAAATAAACCACACTGAATAAAAATACAATAAGTGCGCACCATGTTAGAAACCATTTCTTTTTCTCAACGCCAACGACTGGCGTATATCGATTTCTGCCTTTTGTTTAAGGGGGCTATTCATCGCCAAGACTTAATAAATCGCTTTGAAGTGGGACTATCGGCTGGTTCTCGTGACTTTACACTATACAAAGAGCTCGCCCCTGATAACTTAGTCTACGATCCAAGGGAAAAACGTTACTTTCAAACAGAAAGCTTTATTCCGGTTTTTGAACATGATGCAAAGCGAACCCTTGTGAAGCTTGCCAACGACATATCAGATGGATTTGATGCGATCGGTGACATACATTTCCCTGTTGAAAGTGCATCTTCACTTAATATTCCTGATATTTTTGTGGTGGCGAAAGTGGTACAAGCCATCGTGAACAAAAAGGCGATGAGCGTAATCTATACGTCGCTTTCAAGCGGCAGTGGTGCAAGAGAGTTAGTGCCTCATAGTATTGTTGATAATGGTCAACGCTGGCATGTTCGCGCATTCGACAGAAAATCACAAAGTTTCAGAGATTTTGTGCTAACTCGAATTAGTAAGGTAACGGTTAAAGCAGAACCTGAAACCCATGAATGCATAGATTGTGATGAAGAGTGGGGAAGACTTATCTCACTTGAAATTGTGCCGCATCCTAAGAATATTAAGTATGCTACCGCAATAGAGCTTGATTACGCCATGGAAGAAGGCGTGCTTATATTGGAAGTGCGGGCTGCCATGGCGGGGTATCTGCTTAGACGTTGGAATGTTGATTGTACAAAACATGCAAGCTTACGTACCGGAGAGTATCAACTTTGGCTTAGGAATCAGCAGAGCCTTGCGAATACCGACAATTTAGCCATCGCGCCAGGGTACATTGCAGAGCAAGAACCCTATACCGTATAAAATGTGGAAGTGGTCTGTCAAACAGCACCTTGTTGAGTGTTAGTACATGCAGCTAACCGATATATTTCTTGATACAAACCAGCAGCGTGTCTTTGTCTAAAGGCTTGGCTAAAAAGTCAGTCATGCCGGCAGCCAAGCACTCTTCTTTGTCTTCTGCGAAGGCGTTTGCAGTGAGCGCAACAATTGGTGTGTCAACCTCCAGTGCCTTGCGTAATATTGTTGATGCCTCAATTCCTCCCATGACGGGCATATTGCAGTCCATCAAAATAAGGTCGAATTGATGTCGCTTGCCCACGTCTACGGCATCTTTTCCGTTCTTAACATGCAGGAACTTATAGCCTTCTGACTGCAATATAGTCTTCACGATTTCGGCATTGATTTCGTTGTCTTCAGCTAGCAGTATGCGTTTCTTCTTATTGCCTTCTTTAACATCATTATGAGATACGGGTTTTGTCTCAATTAACCTTCCTAAATCATGCTCAAGTTCTCGACGATTAATGGGCTTAGCATGCGTACGCCAGATAAGTTCAGAAACATCATTTTCATCTTCTAGTCGTTCCAGTTCAGCAGAGATAAGAATGATTTTAGGAAATTTATCTGGGTTCATCGCCTTCAACTGTTCTAGCAAATCGACCCCGCTCATCTCTGGCATAGACAAATCAAGAATAATAACGTCGAAAGCCAGTGGGCTGTCTGATAGGTAGGCTTTTGCACTATCATAACTTTGGGGCACAATCGACATGGAGGTAACGACATGCTCAAAATATTCGCGGCTGGTTTGTAAGTCATCAACTATCGCACAGCGCAAATTAGCACTGGGTTCAACGTTAATGTCAGGCAGCTGAGATTCTTCCGCTGCCATAGTAAAACTGAAGGTACTTCCTTGGCCTACAAATGAGGTTACATTGATGTCGCCGAGCATGAGTTTCGCCAACTGCTTCGCAATACTTAACCCTAGCCCTGTGCCCCCGTACTCACGGGTGGTGGATTGGTCGGCTTGCTCAAATTTCTTAAAGATATTATCAAGCTTAGATGACTCGATACCAATGCCGGTATCAATAACATCGAAGCTTAAATAATTGCCGTTTGGGCGTTTGGTATAGGTGACCTTTAACGTGACAGAACCTTGTTCAGTAAACTTAATTGCATTACTTAACAAGTTGTGCAGAATTTGCGAAATACGAGTGATATCGCCTTTAATGACGTGAGGTAAGTCAGGGTCTTTTAAGTAATGAAATTCAAGACCTTTTCTTTGGCAGTAAACCCGCTGTAACGACACCACATCGTCCAAGACTTGTAATAGGTCGACTGGCGCCTGTTCAATTTTGATTTTGCCTGCTTCAATTTTTGATATATCGAGAATATCGTTGATTAACACAAGGAGTTGCCTACCAGCAGTTTTGGCTTTTTTAAGGTAAATGTTGCTTTTGTCAGGGTTGTCTATGGCCAACTCGATCATGCCAAACAGGCCGTTCATTGGTGTGCGAAGTTCGTGACTCATGCTTGAAAGAAACTCTGATTTTGCTTTGCTTGCTCTACGAGCCTCATCAGCCGAACTTTCCGCTTGCTCTTTCAAGCTCGTTAGTTTGGCAAATGACCGTTTAACGGTGCGCTCCATAGGGGAAAAGATGAATGCTGCCTCGATACATAATAGAGCGAGTGTGGCTAGCCATAAGTAAACTTCAATCGAAAGAACCACATCTACTCTAGCAGTGGCGTCTTGCTCGAACCGCGCGACGACATAATCAAGCTGTTGTAATAGCGATGTCAGCGCTTGAATATCTAAAAGCGTAGTGGGCTGACACTGTGCTGCATCTAAAATTTGATCGGCGCTTTTTATGTATCGGTTTACTTTGTTGTCGAGCTGGCCTTCGTTAAAGTAAGTATTAGAGATAGAGGCGGGAAGGTTATCGAGTGACACAAGCTGTTGATGATTTTGTTTGAAACGTGCTAACGATTGCGCCAAATACCTTTGCTCTTCACTGTCTTCGCAAATGTTTGGTGTAGAGGTGAGCAACGCAATACGCTGTGAAAGCATGCGTTGCTGACCCGCGATATTGATAATTTCAGCATCTTTCTTCTGATCACTGATTAATTCGTACAGAACAATAAAAGAAAGAGTGACGAGTGTAGCGGTTAGCAATAACGCAACGATATAACGAACACGTATAGACATAAGGGTAGTAGTGGCACAGTGATAACTAAAAGATAATAGATACCAAGTGGTTACGCAATGTGCCGAGCAAATTACTTACGCTTATGTTGCCCTATTTAATATCTTTCGGGATGTTATTAGGCACCCAGCCTCGCAATACCGCCTCTTTAGTGTAAAAAGCCGCGTTTTTATCATTCAGAAAATGAGAGTTTATTGCTGGTGAGGAGACTGCTTTAGGTGCACCTTCTCCATGAGATTGGTACTCGGAAAATCTTGCTTCTGTGTGGGGATTAAATGGTCTCTTTGTACCTGATGGCGTAGATCCACCCATAGTAGTCCAGCGCTTTTGGATGATATGACCTGCCATATAGGTGTTGATAAACGTGGTTTTACCTACAGCGTAAGGGTTTGCATATCGGCCATCTGAAAAGGTGGTTGTAGGATGCCAAGGCCTTCCCAGTGCCACGCTTTCATCTGGAACGCCGTGTTCTCTTTCAAGCCTACAGTTATTGAACGTTAACCCATAAGGACGCTGTAAATGAGTGCTTGGGGCGGTGATGTAGCCTGTTAGTCCTTCGCTATCACCGCCAGAATAACGTGTACGGGAAACAATAGAAACGCTTTCAAAAAACGCGGTGCCCTCACCAAAAATAAAGTCAATATGTCCTGCTATTGTTCCGCCTTCAATCAGAGCGCGGTCACCTTTTAAATAGAGGGTATCTTGGTAACCCCAGAGTGCGACATTTTTAAGGTAAGTGCGATCGGAGTTCACATCGGTTTTAAGCGCTACTGCCTGCGTACCTGATAATCGAGTAGGGTCGTCTTTTGCTTTGACCTCGTTACCGGGATAATCAAAATCGTTGGTGATAGTGATATTTTCCAGAGTGATATTATCACCTAAAATCTCCACAGTGGCAGTGCGACGAGTTCCCCATTTTTTTTGAGAATTCTCTGCGACTTGTTGACCTGCATATCGATTGAAAACGATAGTCGTTGTTTCTTGCGACTGGCCCACAAAGTTAACATTATCAACGTTTATGACGACACGCTCTCGATAAATGCCTTCGCTAATAAAGACGGTCCATACTTTATCTTTTTGTGGCTTGTGAGACGCGATATAAGCAACAGCTTGGGACACAGAGCTAAAACGAGGTAAAGCGTCCTTAGTTACGTCACTGTCATGTGATTTAGCTACCACTACATCCGTTGTTGCTGGCATTGCCGCGCTTAATCCACTGAAAAATATACCCGCCAGCAACACAAAGGCTAAACTAAGACTGACACGTGCTTTATTAAATTCCATAGTATTTATTCTTCTACAGCCCATGCTTGTTAAATGGTTGGCTATTAATAAACACATTGTTTATTGAAAGATGCGCTACGTTTTCGATAACGGCATCTTTAAGTGCACGTTTTATCGTTATGTTGTTCAACGTCAACCCAGAAATAGGCGTATGGTCATACCCGCGAAGCACAAAGGCCCGGTTAGCTGACGCTACGTTTAAGTTCTCTATAGTGATATCTTCCAGAAGAGGAGGGAAGTTACCGGCATCACCTTCTTCGTAGAAGAAATTCACGACAACAGCGTCTTTCACCGTCCCAATATCGATATTGCGATAGTTTAGATTTTTTAGGTGACCACCCCGAATACTGTTGGTTTTAATTCTAATGCCGCGGTCTAAATCAGGGCTACTCATGGTGCAATGCTGAGCATAGAGATTCTCTACACCGCCGGATATTTCACTGCCGATTACAACACCGCCATGGCCAGCCTTCATCTCGCAATGTTCTATGACGATATTACTGCAGGAAACATTGACCCTTCTGCCGTCTGCATTGCGTCCAGATTTAATGGCAATGCAATCGTCCCCTGTATCAAATGTACAGTTAGAGATAAGAACGTTCGTGCAGCTTTCAGGGTCGCACCCGTCCGAATTTGGGCCGAAACTTTTACAGTACACGTCGTTAACGGTGACGTTCTTGCAAAGCACAGGGTTAACTAACCAAAATGGAGAGCGCAGGATGGTAACACCCTCGATAAGTACATTTTCACAGCGGTAAGGTTGTATAAACGGAGGGCGCAGGTAATTATTTTCAAAAACGCGGTCACTAACGGGTGTCCCGTTTTCTACCATTTCTTGCAGCGTGTCTCTGGTATATTTTTGGTTCTCAACAGGAGCGTCACCCCATGTTGAAGCCTTCCACTTACCTTTCCATGGCCACCAGTTGTCTTTCGCCGCGCTACCGTCAAGCGTACCTTTGCCGGTGATTGCGATATTACTTTGCTCAAAAGCATAAATAAGAGGGGAGTAACCCATTAACTCCATACCTTCCCAGCGAGTAAAAACATATGGTTTGTAATCATCAGGATTGGTAGAAAATCGAATTGTTGCGCCTGCCTCAATATGAAAGTTTATATTCGACTGTAAGTGAATTGGGCCGCTGCATAGCCAGTCGCCTTTTGGCACAACCACTTTGCCACCACCTTGGCGTGCGACTTGGTCGATAGCTGCATGTAACGCTTGCTTAAAGTCACTGCCATTTTCATTTAAAAAGTCGGTAACATTAGCTTCGCGCTTTGCAAAGGTGGGGCGCTTTATCATCCCTTTAATAAGGTTTGCTTCGGCGTCCCACTGGCGTTGAGTCCTTCCCGTTTCGGTCACATTTGCACATCCGGATAGGAATGTAGGAACACCTACAGCCATCCCAGAAGCTGCAACAGTGGTGGCGAGACCAGACTTTAAGAAGTGACGTCTGGCATTCGGTGAGTTAGGTCGGACCATCAAATACCCCTTTTATTTACAATTTAGCGCTTTTTACTTATTCAAATAATGTGCAGCCAGAATGAATGGGCCTACACCTTTCGCATCGTTTGCTCTGATTGGCTCACTCATGTAGTAGTCGAATGAACCATCTCTATATGGATTTCCACCAAGACCAGCAACGGCGCAAACTTGCTCAAGGCTGATAACGTTAGTATCTGGATTAACCGAAATCATTTGATCAAGAAGTCCAGCAAACCCTTTTTCTGCATGAGCTTTGTATTCCTCAGGAAGAAACTTAAGGCTTGCACCTTTAGCCATAGCATAGGTCAACATTGCTGTACCTGATGCTTCAAGGTAGTTTCCTTCACGGTTTCCCAAGTCAGTAACCTGATACCAGGTGCCTGAATTATGTTGATAGGTAAGCGTAGCGTCGATAAACGCTTTAAAGCGCGCTTTTAGCCACGGTGTTTTTGGGTGTTCGGCAGGAACAACTTCTAGCACATCCACCATTGCCATAGCATACCAACCTAGCGAACGTGACCAGTGATGTTGAGAAAGACCTGTTTCTTTATCAGCCCACTTTTGCTTTTTAGATGCGTCCCAGCCATGTAAGGGGAGGCCTGTTTTTTCGTCGTAAAGGTGCTCTTCAATGAGTTCAAATTGCAAAAATACATCGTCTAGCTCTTTCATATCGCCGTACTTAACAATGTATTCAGCGTAGAAGGGGGCCCCCATGTATAGGCCATCAAGCCACATTTGGTCTGGATAGCGTTTCTTGTGCCAAAAGCCACCTTGCTCGGTACGTGGGTGAGTAGTAAGCTGCGTTCTAAGTAGGTCAGCGGCTTTTTTGTATTTAGGGTTGCCGGTTTCTTCATAGAGGAAAAACAGCACTTTACCAGGGTTAACCATATCAATATTAAACTTATTGATATCATAGGTTTTGATACTTCCGTCTTGTTGAACCAACATGTCGTAGTAACCTTTTACATAAGACAGGAGACGGGGATCTTTAGTATCTTGATAGACTTCTGTTATGGCAAGGAGGTTGAGACCGTGAACGTAATCCCATTGTGGCTTCTCATCCCAATCGATTTGCCAAGCTTCTGGGAAACGCACCATCTCAGACTCTATCATTCTCATAGACCATGATTGTGTGTTATCGAGAGGCATTTGTACCCAATCATTTGCATTAGCAGCGGAAGAAACAAACGCCGTGCAAGCTACAACGGAAGCTGCGCGTAGAATACCTTTTAGCATAACAAACCCTTATTTTTATAACATTGTAAATACACTTGGTGCTACCGGTAGCATAATGGTTTTTATTTGCTCATATGTCAACGGAATTATTTACATTTTTTAACTTTTATTTTACGCGTCGAAAAAGTGGTAGATATAACGTAAATGCCTGTATTTAAATGTTTTAATTGAAATATTTATCCTGCTTGGGTTAGTTTCATTAATCTCTTCTTCTTTCATCATTGCATATCAATTTTCTAATTATTGTAAATTTTTTCAACAAAATTGTTGCCACCGGTAGCATAACTGTTTAGGATGTAAATCAAATGTAAAGCTTGAGTGTTGTTTTCGAGGTTTACATTATTGCCGAAGAGAAGTTTTGCGTTAATTAGAAAACATAGCTGTACCCTGCAACTCTTCTCATTCAAGGTTTTGGTGGTTTACGAGACCACTATAGAGAATGAATTAGAATTGACGCGTTTTCGCTTCCTTAACAGCCAAGACGTGCTATCGGATAAATGTAAAGCATTGACGGTATTAATCACCAAAATGTTATCCGGTGGCATAAAGGGAAGTGAAATGGTTAAATACGATAAATGTTGAATTTGTGTAAATTTGAATAGTTCACACACGTTTCAAAAGCATCTTCACCTTTTGTCAGTATGCGCGTCTCTTATAAATATAAAAACCGGAGAAACAACAATGTTACCAAAGAAAAAGCAACTCGCTGTTCTTGTTACGCTAGCGTTGTCAGGCGCACATATTCATGCGCAAGAAGCCACAGACGAACAAGCCAGTGAAACCGAAGCGCAAAATATGGAAGTCATTGAAGTATCAGGCTTTCGTGGATCACTTAATAAATCACTGATGGAAAAGCGAACATCAGTTAACAGTAAAGAATCAATTGTTGCGCAAGACATTGGTAAATTCCCGGACTTAAATATTGCTGAGTCAATTCAACGTGTACCCGGCGTAGCCATTTCTCGTGAAGGTGGAGAAGGGCGCCAAATTACTTTGCGTGGTTTGAGCCCTTCATTTACCCGTACAACACTTAATGGCATGGAAGTGCCAGCAAGTACAGATGGCACAGACTCAGGTGGCGGTGTAAACGGTGGACGTGGCTTTGACTTTAACATTTTCGCTTCTGAATTGTTCAACCGCGTAGATATTCAAAAATCTCCTACCGCCTCTATGGAAGAAGGCGGCATTGCAGGTACGGTTGATCTGTACTCGGCAAAGCCGTTTGATTACGACGGTTTTAAATTCGTTTCATCTCTTCAAGGCGGCTATAACAGCATTACAGAAGAGACCGATCCTCGCGCCGCTTTCATGATCAGCAACCGTTTCGCTGACGACAAAGTCGGTGTGCTTTTCTCGGCCGCGTTCTCAGAGCGCACAGTAAGACAGGAAGGTTTTGGTACAGTTCGTTGGACTACTCCAGTTCGTGATGGTGGTGGCATCTTTGGCGATACATCAAACACGGTTGTTAACGGTACACCTGACGTAGATGATTGCCAGTATGAAGGTGAGTCGGTAGACCCGATTAATTGTTTATGGACTCCTCGTTTACCTAGACCTGACTACTTTGGTAATGATCAAGAGCGTGTAGGCTTCACCGGTTCAATTCAGTGGGCTGCAACAGATAATTTCACACTAACGCTAGACGGTTTAGTGTCCAAACTTGATAACACCCGTACCATGTATAACTTCTTCCACATGTTCAGAAGTACATTCGAAGAAATTACACCTACCTCCATTACTGTTCATCCTAATGATCAACAGGTGCTGGCTGGTACGTACGACGGTATCAAATCGCGTATTGAAAGCCGTTTACAAGAATCAACCACTGATTTTAGCCAATTTGTAATTTCTGGCGAGTGGTTTATTGGTGAAAACCTTAAACTTGATATGATGGCAGGTACTGCAGAGTCTGACGCTCGTTCAGAGCAATATCGTTACAATATGACGCTGCTGGAAGAAACCAGCTACGGCTTTGACTTTAGCAATAACAGCAACGCGCCAGAAGTGACTTACGGTTACGATGTTAACGATGCAAGCAACTATAATCTAAGCGATGGCCGATTACGTGCTACTGATGTATTGCGTGAAAACGACACGGTCAAATTTGATGCGACATACTTAGGTGATGAAGTCACTATTAAGGCTGGCTTTGCCTACAATGACCGTGTTGTAACCTACAGTGAAGAGCAAATAAATGGCTTCCCAGATCAAGACTCGGCAGTAGGTTTTGCTGAAATTATGCCGGTAGACGATTTCGGAAGTGGTTTTGATGGCCCTCTTGACCCGTTCCTTGTTGCCGACTTTGACGCTATTAATAGCCAATTGTTAGATGTGGTTTGGACACCGCGCTCTGCACAAAGCTGGCAAGTAGGCGAAGAAACATCAGCTATGTACCTTGAGCTTGATACGAGCTATGAGATTGCCGACATGTTACTTCGCGCTAATTACGGTGTGCGTTATGTGAAAACAACCACAACCTCTGAAGGCTTTATTCAAGGCGAAACGGTACAAATCGAAAACGAGTACAATAACTTTTTACCAGCAGTTAACTTAGCACTTGAAGCAACTGATGACGTAGTTGTTCGCCTTGGCTTAACACAGTCTATGACTCGTCCAAGCCTGAACTCATTAAACCCTGGTAACCCAAGCTTTGATTATATTAACGGCTCGGTGAGCGTGGGGAACCCATTCCTTGATCCGTTTACGTCGAACAACGTTGACTTTGGTGTTGAATGGTACTTCGATGACGAAGCGCTACTAGCAGCAACAGTGTTCTACAAAGACATTGATAACTGGATTGTTCGCGCATCAGAAGAGCGTTTAGTCGACAGTGCTTACTACGACTTTATCGACAACGATGCACAGTTTGACCCTGTAATTGCGCTAGACCCTCGCACTATTCCATACGAGCATAGCAGTCCAATTAACGCTGAAGACAGAAGTGTAAGCGGTTATGAGTTAATTTATCAGCAGCCGCTAAGTTTCTTACCAGGACTGTTCGAAAACATGGGTATCGTGTCGAACTATACGCACGTTAACGCTGACGACATCGAAGGTATGAGTGAAACATCGTACAACTTTACGGTGTATTACGAAACAGACCAATACGGTGCGCGTGTGTCAGTTAACAAACGCGACGATTACCTGACAGACTTTACTGGCAGCAATGGTAACGTTGCGCACGGTACGACAGGACCTACGCAGGTGGATTTCTCGTCATTTTATAACGTAAACGACGAGCTAACGTTGACCTTTGAAGTCATTAACCTTACCGATGAGTACGAGCGCTTGTTTACCACGGGTGATGGCTCTTTGAACTTGGTACGTGAGTACAACCACACGGGCCGTCAGTTCTTCCTTGGCGCTCGTTATACTATGTAAAAAAACAGGCCGGCCAATTATGTTGGCCGGCCTGAGATAATAATTAAATGTTGTGTTCCGTGAAGACGGGTGTGTTTGGCCATCGTAATGATGGCCTTTTTTATGTGCAAAAAGTGTAGGCCGGGAGGAGTTCAGCACGCCTCTACCTCACTTTTTGAGCAATTTGCATCGCAACAATAGAAATATTGAGAAGGAGAAAAGGTGTGAAAAATTCAAGTAAACCCACCACAGGGATAATATTCACCGCGCTTCGCTTCAGTCTTGCAAGCGTTTTGGCTGTATCGAGTACTTCTGCAGTGGCAGACCAGCAAGGCACGAGTACACTTCACATTAGTTACGCGGCGCAATTTAGCGCTTATGCACTTACCAGTTCGGGTTCCCAAAGTGCTTCAATCCAAAGCGCTACTTATAAAGGCAGTGAAGAGGCTGTAAAAGCTCCACCCTACAAAAAGCCAGTTACCCTACATCTGGTCGGCGATTCAACCATGTCAGACAAGCCTATGTTGTCGTATCCAGAACGTGGGTGGGGGCAATTGCTTCCTGAATTCATGCTGCCCAATCTTAATATTAAAAACCACGCGGCTAACGGCAGAAGCACAAAGCGATTTGTAGATGAGGGACGCTGGCAGCTTCTGTTATCCGATCTGTCTGAAGGTGATTTTGTGGCTATTCAGTTTGGTCATAACGATCAAAAACAGTCGGATCCTGCTCGCTATGCCGACCCGGAAAATGCTTATCCAGCTTACTTGAATCAGTTTGTTCAGGATGTTGAAGCAAAAGGTGCATCAGTGATTATCGCAAGTAGTATTTGCAGGCGTCATTTCACTGAGGAAGGTGTATTAAAACGGACGTTGCTGGCGTATGCCGATGCAGCGAAGAAAGTGGCAGCACAAAATAACGTGCCATTTATTCCTATGAACGCTTTAACTTGCGATTTTCTTGCTAAGGTAGGCGAGCCTAACAGCAACCATTACTTCATTAAGGTGCCTGCCGACCTATATGCGCGCTACCCTGAAGGAAAAACGGACGACACTCACTTGAACGTAGTAGGCGCGGCTAAAATGGCGCAAATATTCGTGCGAGAGCTAAAAGCGACAGCGCACCCACTGGCAAAATACGTATATCGAGACACGTTGTAAGCTCACATAAAAATGAAGTGGCGCGTGATTGCGGGCGTGCCGCGTTTTTTAGTGGGGGATCGCCTTTATCTTAATTAGCGTGCTTGCTTATCGTTACAATGGCAGGAAATAGAAGAGAAAAGAAAGAGGAATGTCACATACCGACTATAGCGACGGTATGTGATTAGTGAAGGCATCGCCTGATATAATGGCACCGGGGTAGGTAATCACAGTCGCTGCCACTTTTGCCCCATAGCTCGCGCTCTCAACAGGTTTTCTACCTGCAAGTCGAGCGGCCATATATCCGCCATTAAATGCATCGCCAGCAGCCGTTGTATCAACCACCTGTTCAACACGCTCAACAGGCACAATACATTGTTCTTGTTGACGGAGTATATGAACGCCAACCGCTCCGTTTTTCATCACGATTTCTTCAATCTGTTTGTCGGCTAAATAGCTAAATATTTCATCAGCATTAGTGTGGCCAAACAGCATTAAATGGTCGTCTGCACCTGGGAACGCCAAGTCTGCTTCAGCATATGCCTTACCCGTCCAGTATTTGGCATCTTCTTGAGATGACCAAAGGCGAGCTCGATAATTAGGGTCAAAGGCAATCTTACTGCCTTTGGCCTTGAGGGACGAAATTAGTTCGAAAAGTGTAGCGCGCTGTTCGTCATCTAAAATGGCAATAGAGATACCGCTCAAATAAAACCAATCACAAGCAAATTCAGCGCCCTTCATAATGTTGAGCGTCTGTGTTGCCGCAGATTGGTTACGCCAATATGCAAAGGTTCTTTCACCTTCGTTGTCGTTGCGGATCATATACAGGCCAAGGTTACGCGACGACGAGCGAAACACTAAATCAGTGTTAATTTCGTGCTCACCCATTTTAAACAGCAGCTCATCGCTTAAAAAGTCTGCGCCGATCGCCGTTAAGTAACTAATGGAAGATGAAGGCAAGCAGCGTTTTAAATAAACCGCAGTGTTGTACGTGTCGCCAGCAAAGCTTTTCGCCATCAGATTATTATCTGTGTTTTCATCGCGCGTACTAACTGATGACTCACGCTGAGTGCTTCGAAGCTCTACCATGCACTCGCCAAAAATAACCATTCTTTGGTTGGTATCAACTATGCTCATGCCGCAGCCTCATCAAACAATGTTAGGCTTTGTTGACATGCCAAAGTTATAGCTTGCCAATTTTTTGCTTCAATGGCTGCCTTCGGCATCATCCATGTACCGCCTACTGCTCTTACATTGCCAAGCGAGAGATACTCATTCGCGTTGTCGCCATTAATGCCGCCGGTAGGGCAAAAGCAAACATCGCTAAATACGCTTGAAATCGCTTTAAGAAAAGGTGTTCCGCCGCTAAGACTCGCAGGAAAGAACTTCATTTCGCGAATGCCTTTTTGGTGCGCCAAAAGAATATCGGCAGGCGTAGCGACGCCCGGCAAAAAGGGTGCATTAGACGCAATCAGTGTATCGAGCAATGTCTCTGAGCTTGTGGGCGTTATCAAAAATTGCGCGCCTGCATCCAACGCTTCAAATACGTGGTTGCGATTTAACAATGTGCCCATACCCACAACGAGTTCAGGAAACTGTTTTCTAATCGCTGACAGGGCTTCAAATGCTGCGTCGCTGCGTTTCACTACTTCTATGTTGCACAGGCCGCTATTTGCAATTGCTTCTGCTAGGTGAAGCCCCTCGTCAACAGATTTAGGCTGAATAATAGGGAGTAATGGGGCGCCTTTAAGCATGGAAAAGGTACTTTTCATCACGCGGTTCCTTTTAGTGAATCTAGCGAACTTTCTGTTAACGTAGTGGGAGCAGAACCTTGCTGACCTTCGTTGCTGTTTTCGTGCGATAAAATGTTAAGCAGCTGATTAACTTTTTCGAGCACTTTTTCTTTGAACGTAGTGTTTACCGACAGTTCAGCGAACATGGTTTCAAGAGATAGCAATTTTTTAGCAAGTTCTATTGCCTGAAAGTCTACCGATTTTGCTGTGGCCCTTAACATACTATCTAGCGGGTCGGTGATAGTTTCGTTTAAACGTGCCTTGTTATTTACAAATAGGCACCAGGCCGCAACGGCACTGCAGAGCAAATCAATATTTCGTTTTGCTTTTAGGTTATCGCGTACTGTGTCGAGAATTCGAAATGGGATTTTCTGTGACCCATCCCAAGCAATTTGCGACAACAGGTGGCGAATATGCTTATTCTCATAGCGCTTAACAATGTCTTGTGCGTAAGCGTTCAGATCGAAGTCTTGTGTTCCGCTATCGGCATTCTCGTTATCACTGGATAGAGACGGAACAATTTCTTCTTTCAACATGGTTTGAATCAGTTGCTTTATGGCTGGGGTACGCATTGCGTCGAATACGGTTTCCTTGCCAAGCAATAACCCTATGTAGGCCAGTGTTGAATGTGTGCCGTTTAGAATGCGAAGCTTAGCTTTCTCAAAGAAGCTCACATCATGAGTAAAAGTAACGCCAACTTTATCCCAAGCAGGTCGTGGGCCAGAAAAATTATCTTCAACCACCCATTGAGTAAATGCCTCTCGCTGAATAGGCCAGTTATCAGTTAAACCCAGCTCAGCGGCAACGTTGGCTTTAAAGCTGTCTTCAGTTGCTGGCGTAATACTGTCAACCATGGTGCAGGGGAAGGCGATGTTCTCGCTGATCCATTGGCCGAGTGATTCGTCCGTTTTATTGGCGAACTCGGTCACCGCTTTTTGCAGCTTTTTACCGTTGTCTGACACGTTGTCACAGCTGATAATGGTAATATCTGCATAGCCTGCCTGCTTACGTTGTGCTAGCGCTTGCACAATTAGGCCAACTGCACTTACCGGTGTTTCTGGCGTGACTAAATCAGCTTTAATATCCGGATGATCAGTATCTAGATGACCTTGCGCATTAAGGCAATAGCCCTTTTCTGTCACGGTAAGCGTCACAATTTTAGTTTGCTTGTTTACCAGTGCAGCAACAATGTCTTCACGATCATGTGCTAATGTAGAAAGGGTTTTAATTGCGCCGATAATGTGGGTTTCAGGCTCGTTATCAACAATACACAACGCATAGAGATTGTCTTGTGTACTCAACGCTTCTTTAAGAGATGCGCTGCGCATTGACACACCGTGAATGCGCCAGTCACCGCCATAAGCCAGCGCCTTTTCGGTATAATACGCTTGGTGCGCACGGTGAAAGGCACCTGGACCAATATGCACAATGCCACAACCGGTTGCTTCCAGATCGTAATTTGGTTTACTTACGCTGTCACTTAAAAGAGGTAGCGTTGAAATTGATAACGGCTTTGTCATGATTACCCCAGTTTGTACGCTTGTTTAGCAAAATCATAAGTTAGTTTTCTTGCAATGCTGGCCGCTTCTGTTTCACTGATGCGGTGCTCCACAACTAACTGTGCAAGGAAGCGACAATCAATGCGTCTGGCAACATCATGACGTGCAGGAATAGACAAGAACGCGCGCGTATCGTCATTAAAACCAACAGTATTGAAGAAACCTGCGGTTTCTGTCACTTGATGTCTAAAGCGCAACATGCCTTCAGGGCTATCGTGGAACCACCAAGAAGGACCAAGTTTCAGGCAAGGGTAGTGGCCTGCAAGTGGTGCTAATTCACGGCTGTACGTGGTTTCATCTAATGTAAATAGAATAATGTCGAGGTTAGGCTCGTTACCGTATTTACCGAGTAACGGGCGAAGCGCTTTAACAAAATCTGTTTGCATTGGAATGTCGTGGCCTTTATCGCGACCAAACTGTGTAAAGAGCTGACTGTTGTGGTTTCTAAACGAACCAGGGTGAATTTGCATCACCATGCCGTCTTCTACACTCATTCCCGCTAATTCGGTAAGCATTTGCGCTCTAAATAGCTCTTGCTCTTCAGCGTTACTGTTTCCACTTCTTACTTTATCGAATAAAGCAATACACTCAGCTTCACTTAAATCAGCTGTGTTCGCCGTTGGGTGTCCGTGATCTGTTGCTGTTGCACCGTGCTCTCTAAAGACGGCACGTCGTGCACGAATTGCGTTCAGGTAGCCCTGCCAGGTTGCAGTGTCTTCACCGGTGAGTTCACCAAGTTTCTCAATGTTTGAAACAATATCTTCGCGTGAAGCATCGACTACATCATCAGGTCTAAAGGTGGTGATAACCCGCTTTGCCCACGGTGTATCTTTAATCGCTGCGTGATGGGGAAGGGCATCAAGCGCGCCTTCGGTGGTAGCAATCACTTCAATATTGAAGCGGTCCATCAGCGCACGGGGTTTAAAGTCATCCCCTTGAAGCTGCGCAGTGATGTGGTCGTAATAATGCGTTGCGTTGTCGCTACACAACATCTCTCGCAAACCAAATACATCGTGAAATACAGTGTCTAACCACAAACGCGATGGTGTGGCAGCAAATAGATGATAGTTATCTGCCAGAAGTTTCCAGATTTTACGTGGATCCTTTTCCGTTTCGCCGCCGTCCCAACGTGGCACACCAATATCGGTTAATTTAATACCTTGGCTATACAGCATTCTGAACACATAGTGATCAGGGGTGATAAACAACTCGGTTGCATTGGTGAAATTATTGTTTTGTGCAAACCAACGTGGGTCAGTATGGCCATGTGGACTTATGATAGGGAGATCTCGAATTTCCTTATACAGCGCCTTTGCAACACTTCGGGTTGCTTCATCGGCAGGAAAAAGTCTATCTTCATGTAATAATATCGATTCCATAACGCTCTCTTTTAGAGGGTGACGCCACGTTTCCAAATAGCAATCTCATGGCTGCCATTCTTCTCGTTGCAGGTTTGTTGACCAGATGCCACTGCCAAACAATGTTGGAGTAGCGCTTCGGCACACTTATCGATAGAGACGCCTTCTAGAACTTGTCCAGCGTTAAAATCT
Source organism: Alteromonas sp. CH_MED4-4 (assembly GCF_037029575.1). NCBI lineage: Bacteria > Pseudomonadati > Pseudomonadota > Gammaproteobacteria > Alteromonadales > Alteromonadaceae > Alteromonas > Alteromonas sp. CH_MED4-4. The sequence continues at coordinate 47,452 of NZ_JAYMEU010000027.1, forward strand.
ATCCAATGTGGCTTCTTATTAGCGATATCTGAATTTGACGATATCTTGACTGTGGGTACAGGAAAACCAAGGGGCGTGCCTCGGCCTGTGGTGAATAAAACGATATGTGCCCCCGATGCTGCCAACGCCGTTGAACTAACGGCATCGTTACCAGGTGCTTGTAATAAACTTAAGCCTTTGTCTTGCTTTGGCTCGCCATACTGCAAGATAGACTGAATAATAGAGGTTCCACCTTTTTGAACCGCGCCGAGTGACTTTTCTTCTAGCGTGGTTAATCCGCCAGCTTTATTGCCTGGAGACGGGTTTTCGTAAATAGGTTGGTTGTGGGCGATAAAGTAGTTCTTAAACTCATCAATCAGCGAGTTAAACGCCTCAAATACGTCTTTGTTTTTAGCGCGATTCATTAAGAGCTGTTCGGCACCAAACATTTCTGGCGTTTCGGTTAAAATGACCGAGCCACCTAGATTACACATTAAATCGGTAACACGCCCTACTGTTGGATTGGCAGTAATACCGCTAAAAGCGTCGCTACCACCACACTTCATGCCTAAGGTTAATTCGCTAGCGTCGATCGGCTCACGTTTGTCATTAGCCATTACTTTTAACAAGTCATAAACCGCATTGACGCCTTCTTCTAACTCATCTACCACTTCTTGTGCGTTGTAGAAGCGAACCCGATTTGCCGGTTTATCAACGTGAGGCAGTAGACTCTTAAGCTGATTGTTTTCGCAACCCAAGCCTACAATTAACACCGCACCAGCGTTCGGGTGAGATGCGAGAGAGGCTAAGATAGTGCGCGTGTCATCTAAATCATCGCCCAGCTGAGAACAGCCAAAAGGGTGGGTAAATGCGCGGAATCCGTCACACTCGCTAGCGAAACGACGATTACATTCGTTGGCAATACGGTCTGCTGTTCGATTTACGCAGCCTACGGTATTGATGATCCATACTTCATTGCGAATACCCACTTTTCCATTTTCTCTTCTGTAGCCCATGAACTGTAACCCAGAAGTAAGATGGTTTTGTTTTGAAGCGGTATTTGACGGCGCGTAAACGTATTGTTCAGTGCCTTTTAACTTAGTCTTTGCGTTATGGCTGTGAACATGTTCACCAGCATTAATTTGGCTTGTTGCAGCACCAATGCTGAAACCATATTTTACGATGTCGCCACCGTCTGACAGGGTAACTAAGGCAACTTTATGGCCAGCAGGAATGTCTTGGCTAACTGTAATGTCATATTCAGCGATGTAAGTGCCAGCCACGATAGGGCAGGTTGCAACCGCAACGTTATCGTTATTATGCACTTTAACTAGTTGTGTTTTAACGTCCATTACAAGTCCTGCTTTATCTTTACGGCTTATTTAACTGCCAAGCGTTGTTAAATAAGCACTGTGTACTTAAAAAGAGCGATAGATTAGAAAACGTTGCTTTTTACGCTCTGTTTACAAATTGTTTATTTTTAACATTCTTTTTTATTGTCGTGCCACCGGTGGCATAATAGGTCGAAAAAGAAGTGTTAGCAACACTTCATTGTAAAAAATCACACTTTTTTGATTGAATCGCGAATAATTAGGTGAGGTTTGACCAGATACGTTTCGGTTTCACTAACTTCACTGCCTTCGATATGCGCGATGATTTTACGCGCTGCGATAGCTGCCATATCGCCAACGGGACGTTGAACAGTGGTAAGGGCAGGGATTACGCGGGCAGCAAGTAAGTTGTCATCGAACCCCGCGACGGATAGTTCGTCAGGTACGGTTATTCCCATTTCATGAGCCACTTTCAATACGCCTGCTGCCATTTCATCGTTGTTTGCAAAAATAGCTTTAACTCGTGGTGACTGAATAAGCAATTGACGCGCGCATTCTATACCGCTTTCGAAGCTGTTTTTACCCTCAATTACCCTGTTTTTAGGTACATCGACACCCAGGCCGTTAAGCGTTTCAACAAAGCCTTCCAAACGCTCTTTTGAGGAATAATACTGTTGCGGACCGCTGATGATACCAATGTCTTTATGGCCTAGTGAAACCATATAGCGCGCTAAGTCACTTAAAGCAGCTCTGTCGTCACTCACTACGATATTTTGATGGTCATCTAAATCTACTGACGCCATTCGCACATAGTTAATACTCTTTTGTTGCAGCGCGTCGGCTAATAACTTCGATTCGGATACCGGTGGCAATATGATGACACCATCTATGTTTGAACGACGCACAAAGTTAATACAGTCTTCTACAAAACCTTCGGCATTATAACTACAAGGGTGTACAACTAACTCATAACCCTTTTGAGAACATATGCTTAACACGCCTCTTTGTACTTGGTCTATATACAAGGCATCGGGGTTGTCATAAATCAAGCCTATCAAGTAAGAGCGGCTAGTACTTAAACCACGCGCTTGTTTGTCAGGGGCAAACCCCGTTTCTTGAATGACCGCTTCAATGCGCTCACGTGTTGCTTTTCCCACATTGGTCGCACCGTTAATGACGCGTGACACGGTACGCTTTGATACACCTGCTAGGGCTGCAACATCATTGATAGTCGGGCGCTTGTTCATAATTCTCTGTTTTTCCGCGCTATTATGTCGTTACTTCCGATATTACCATACAAATACGGGTAATACGTTTTTGTTACTTAAAAGTGAAAGTTCGTGTGATCAAACTACGCCTGACCACACTTTTCAGTTTTGATGATTCTACCTTACTAAAATCCTAGTGCACGTGGTAGCGCTTCGCTGAACCATGCGACATACGTAACTAGCATAAGAACGACAAACATAGCCACATATAAAGGTATTAGCGGTCGAATGATGTTCTCAAGTTTGGTTTTGGCAATGGCACAGGTAATGAAAAGTACGGCGCCGACGGGCGGTGAGCACAATCCAATAGACAGGTTGAGTACGAGCATGATGCCGAATTGCAGTTCGCTCATTCCAAGTTCTAAGGCCACCGGCAAAAATATGGGCGTAAAAATAAGTACGGCAGGTGTCATATCCAAGAATGCACCAACTACGATAAGCAATAGGTTGATTAAGAGAAGAATAAGTAATGGGTTATCGCTTATCGACAACAGTGCGTTACTTAAGGTTTGCGGAATGTTCTCAAACGACAATAGCCAAGACATCGCTGTTGAGGCCGCGATAAGCAGCATTACAATTGCCGTCGTTTCTGCCGCCTTCAAGAAAATATCAGGTAGGGCTTTCGCATCCACTTCTTTATAAAACACCACAGCTAACAGCAATGAGTAAACCACCGCAATGGCACCAGCTTCGGTAGCGGTAAAAACGCCGCCCACAATGCCGCCAATCACTAAGAATATGAGGAATAGGGAAGGGAGTGCTGCGATAGTTTTTTCGACAACTACTTTAATAGGAAGCCGCGGCGATAGGGGGTATCCCTTCATTTTTGCGTAGATAAAGCACACCAGCATGAGCGCTAGACCCACCATAATGCCTGGAATATAGCCAGCCATAAAGAGGGCGGCGATGGATACGCCACCGCTAGCGATTGCGTATACAATTAAGATATTACTTGGCGGAATTAACATTCCCGTAGTTGATGCAGCGGCAGTGACCGCTGCGCTAAAATTCGGCTCGTAGCCAGCTTTCTTCATTTCGGGCAACATGAAGCTGCCAATAGCAGACGTAGTCGCTACTGCAGACCCTGAAATTGCACCAAACAGCATGCAGGAAACAACATTTACTAAGGCTAAACCACCGGGAAGGGCACCAATAAGCGCCATTGCACATTCAATTAATCGCTTGGCTATCCCGCCGCGTCCCATGATAAGGCCAGATAAAACAAAAAATGGGATTGCCAAGAGCGCAAAGCTATTGAGACCACCTGCCATACGCTGGGCAATAGTAATGGTTGCCGGAGCAATGTCCATGCTCATTACCATAGCAAGCAGCGTGGCTACACCAATGCTGATCGAAATAGGAACATTTAAAAGAAGGAGTACAAAAAAGGCGACGACTAAGATAATACCGGTCAGTTCCATTACGCTGACTCCTTATTGTTGTTTCGCCAAAGTGCAGTAATGTTAACCAGTGCATAGGCAATGATAAGGCCTCCAGATAAGGGAAGCACGCTATAGATAAAGCCAATTTTCACACCTAGCGCCGCTGAGATTTGCTCTAGCTCTAATGTAAGAGACACTAGTTCAGCGCCGCCGTAAACCATCACCAAAACACAGAAGATAATGACAATGACTTCAACGCAGGTAAGTAGAAGGCGTTTCACTTTACGAGACTGACGCTCAACAATTAAGTTGAACCCCAAATGCGCGTTTTGGCGATAGGCGTAGGCCGCACCTAAGATGCCAATCCAAATAAGTATGAACCTAGACAACTCTTCGGTGACCGAAGCAGGGTCTTTAAGTACGTAACGTGAGACCACTTGCCAAATTACGGTAAGTAAAATACTTACCATGGCAATAATAAGGGTGCCGGCTAAGGCTTTATCGATGAGGCGTATTATTGTCATTGTTACATCGCTTTTATTTGCGTAATTAAGTCGCCAATTGGCGTGTCTTCAAAGCTCTTATGAAAAGGCTTTACCGCTTCAACGAAAGGCGCTTTATCAGGCGTAATAACTGTGACGCCTTCGGCTTTTACCTTTTCTAAAGAGGCTTGCGTAGATGTTTTCCAAAGTTCGCGTTGGTATTCAACAGAGTCTTCCATTGCTTTGGTTAGCCACGTTTGCTGCTGTTCATTCAAACTTTCCCATACCGGCAGCGATGCCAGCATGACGTCTGGAACACTGGTATGCTCGTCAAGACTGTAGTAACGGGCAATTTCATAATGACGTGAAAGGTAGTAGCTGGGCGGGTTATTCTCTGCGCCGTCTACAACGCCTTGCTGAAGCGCAGTGTACAGTTCTCCCCAGGCAACGGGGGTTGCAGCTCCTCCGAGTGCGCGAACTGTTGCTACTGCAGTAGGGCTGTTCAATACGCGAATTTTGAGCCCGTTCAGATCGCTTGGTGTTTCTATTGGTTTATCGTTGGTGTAAAAACTACGGCTTCCCGCATCGTAATAGCCGAGGCCTTTAAGTCGGAAGTCTTCAACACCAGATAGTAACTCATCGCCTAAATCGCAGTTTAATACACGCCAGAAGTGTTCGTTATCGCGGAAAATATAGGGAATGCTAAAAATCTTCATTTCGGGAGCAAACCCTTCCAAAGGACTTGCCGACACCTTAGTCATGGCGAGTGAGCCAATCTGCAGCAGTTCTACCATCTCCCTCTCGGTTCCCAGCTGGCTGCTCGGGTAAATAACCACACTCATTGTACCGTCAGAATAGTAATCTAGGCGCTCTCCAAGATATTCCATTGCTTTATGTACTGAGTGTTGAGTGTCCAACGTATGCCCCAAGCGCAATACGGTGACTTCGCCTTGCAGTTCATTTTGCGAACACGCCGAGGTTAGCAACAGGGCCGTGGCTGACAGTGTGAGTTTTATATACCGCAACATAATCATTACACCTAATTAGAGCAGGGCTGCTTAACGCAACTGTGAAGGCGGAAACTTATCCATATCATCGTAATCCAGGTTTTCACCTGCCATTCCCCAGATAAATGCATAGCTTCCAGTACCTACACCACAATGAATGGACCAAGGTGGCGATACCACGGCTTCTTCATTCGCTACAAAAATATGGCGAGTTTCGTGAGGTTCGCCCATGAAGTGACATACGCGGCTGTCGCTATCCATATCAAAGTAAAAGTACACTTCATTGCGTCGGTCATGTTGATGAGCTGGCATGGTGTTCCAGACAGAGCCTGTATGCAGACGCGTTAGTCCCATTTGAAGCTGACAAGTATCGACAACAGTATTGATAAGTAACTGTTTGATATCACGCTTGTTGGAGGTTTCCTGACTGCCTAAGTGAAGGATGTTTGCATCTGTGCTGCCTATTTTTTTGCAGGGATAGGCGTGGTGAGCCGGCGCCGAGTTTAAGTAATATTTGGCAGGGTTGGACGCGTTGTCCGACTCAAAAATGACTTCTTCATTGCCTTGTCCGATGTACAAGGCCTCTTCATTATCAAGGTGATAAGTGGTGCCTGAAACAGTAATGGTTCCAGGCCCGCCGATATTAATTACACCGACTTCGCGACGGGCGGTAAAGAACGGCATCTTTAACTGATCTTCAATGGTTTCTAGCGTTAGCGCTGACGTTGTCGGTACGGCACTTCCAAGCATAAAGCGTTCGTAGTGGGTGTATATCCATACGACTTCACCTTGTATCATTAGGGTATCGACTAAAAATGCGTCACGCAATTCTTGCGTGTTGTAAGCATTGGCCTCTTTACGACCGATAGCATATCGGGTATCTATTTTCTTGCTCATGTCTTTTCTATCGCTCATGGCTGTATCCCCCATTCGTTAATTAACGTGCTAGAAAGCCGCCGTCGACAGCAAGGATATGGCCGTTTACGTAATTGCTTGCTGCGCTCGCAAGAAATACCGCCGCACCTGCTAAATCATCACTTTCCCCCCAGCGATTTGCTGGAATGCGGGCACAAATTTCAGCACTGCGCGTTTCATCATCTTGCAGTGCTTGGGTGTTATCGGTTTTGATGTAACCTGGCGCAATAGCGTTCACCTGCACATTATATTGGCCCCATTCGTTTGCTAGCGCTTTCGTAAGACCCGCGATGGCGTGTTTACTCGCTGTGTAGGCAGGAACGGTGATGCCACCTGTATAACTTAACATTGATGCAATATTGATGATTTTGCCTTGTCCCCGTTCTACCATCGTCTTGCCAATAGTTTGGCTAAGTAGGAAAGCTGAATCGATGTTGACAGCAAGCACGTTTTTCCACTCGTCAAAAGGAAAGTCGGTTGCTGGTGCTCTGAAAATAGTGCCGCCGTTATTCAGCAGGATGTCGATGTGTCCTTTAATGCTTAACGCATCTTCAGCAAGTTTAACTACCGCGTCGGCATCAGCGAGGTCGGCATCTAATGCCATGGCTTGACCACCTTCACTTTGAATTTTACGTAGTGTCTCGTCACATCCACCTGGTCGAGAACTGGCGCAGATGACGAAGGCGCCAGAAGTGGCGAGTGCTAAAGCAAGCGCTTGGCCTATACCTCGACTTGCTCCGGTCACTAATGCGGTTTTACCTTCTAGGCTAAAGTTGACCATGTAATTTACCTTTCACTAAATGGTTCATGGGTATGACGAATTTTATCGACATACTAAATTGAAAAATCTCGTTAACAAAATTTAAAATAATTGCCACCGGTGGCATTTGTCAATATATTGTTTATAAATATCGTTAATTAGTTAAATGCGTTAACAACCGATGGAGAGCATAAAAGTGATGAAATTTAGTAAGATAGGTCTAATTTTGGTGCCATTATTGGCAAGTTGCTCACAAGGGGATATAAATTCGGCTTTGTCTGTTAAGGTGAAAAATTCGGCAGACGGTGGTAGCGGCGATCAAATTTTTGAAGTATCTCTGCCCCCGCAATATTCGGGGTGGAAGTTAAAGCAATATCCGTCAGAATGGATTGAGAATAGCGAAGGGCAAGCGGTGTTACTAGGTGCAGCATCCATTGCGCCAGGAAGTAGTGCGTCATTGGAACTTATGCCACCTGAGCAAGCTACGAATGTTAACCTTAAAGACCGGGCGCACGCTGAACTTTCCGTAAGAACAGGAGGAGAGTGGCAAGACGCAGTATATAGCGCTGAGGGTTTTTCTTTTGAAGAAGTTACCTCATTCACATCGCCTCCGCAATTGACCGATCATTCTTACTTTTTGCGTTACGAAGGACCAGGCTGGGAGTCTGATCAAATGGGCTATCGCCTTTATCTTGATTGGCGTAACGCTATTGATGTCTTTGTTAAAGCGAACGACAGTGTAGTATTACCTGAGGTGGGGCAAGACGGCTACGATAGCTATCATAATTTATCTTCGTGGGGTGGAGACGCGCTTAAAGTTGGTAAATCGTTGGGCGTGGGTGCGCTAGGTCGATTAACAGAACAAGAAACCCAAGACTCCTCAACGCAGACAGTTATGCACTTTCAGCATGTAGAGAATACGCAATACCAATTAGTCTCGAACTCTCAGTTGCGGGCTGAGTTCGAGGTTGGCTACGAAGGGTGGTCATCGTCTGATGCGAAAGCGGACAGCATCGACGTTACCACGCACTATCGAATTGATGCGTTTGACCCCACCACCCACATCAGCGTTTCTGTATCAGAGCCATCGGATAATATTGTCGCAGGTCTAGTGGCGCATGATGGAATGCAGGTGATTAAAGCCGAGCGTGGTGAGTGGGGCGTTGTAGCGACTTGGGGAACGCAAAGTATCTTGGCAGATAATGACAACTTAGGATTGGCCGTTGTTTATCGATTAGATCAGGTCGAAAAGGTATTCGAGGGTGAACATGACCACCTTGTATTGTTCAAACCTTTAACCGCTTTAGATTATAAAATTCTCGCGGTTTGGCCTAAGCGCAGTAGTGATGTACAAAGTGCAAAGCAGTTCGAAGATTATCTGGTTAATAAATTAAAGATGTATAATCATCCTCTTACCGTCTTAAACTAAGTATTACTTAGCGACCAGGCTAACGGGCCTTAGCGAAATGCGTAGCCCGTTAGCTTATACCATGCCTTTCTCTAATTGCCTTTTCCAACTACCCTCTTTTTCCATTTTTAGCCCATCCAACTTTCAAGCAGTTATGTGCTGTTGTGTTCACGGGCACAAAGCTCTGACCAGTATTGTGAAACAAATAATTCATAAACTGACTGAGTGGTTTAGGTTTTCTTGATTGATCATTCAATAATCCCAATGATTACAGCGCCTTCGTAAATTTTCGCATCTGTTTTAGTCGTTTTTTCAGACCCTTGTGTCAATAAAGCTTCATTTTGGTGTCAATTCACTGTCACCGGAATGTCACAAATGTCCTCCAGACTTTCGCCCGCTAAGACCGTTTACTGAGGTGAGTCTTCTGCTTACCTCCACTCAACATCGAAAACAAGTATAAGCAAGGAACTATAATGAAAAGCGAAACTCTTCGTGGAATTAAGTATTCAGCGATAGCACTGGCTGTAACACTAGGGATGACTGCCTGTTCACTGGAAGGTGACGATGGCGAAGACGGTGTACAAGGCCCTGTAGGTGAGCAAGGCCCAGTAGGAGATCAGGGCCCGGTGGGCGATCAAGGTCCTCAAGGTGATAGTGCAGGTACGCTAACACGTATTGCTACGGTTCCACTTGGTGCAGAAGTGACCGGTATATTCTTAACAGACGAAGGCGATTTATTTTTTAACGTTCAGCACCCGTCTGGCACTAATGCGGCGACAACCAGTGTAAATGCAATGCCTATCAACACCGGTACAGTGGGCGTGCTTGCAGGTGCTAACTTCAACAATCTGCCAGTAACATTACCAAATTCACCTGTACCAAGCTCAGATGAAGAAAAAGAGCTGGTGGTTTCTGCCATTGGTCAATATCAAGTACTTGGACAAACGGGCGACACTTTCGGTACTGACCTACCAGAAGGCTTAGGTCACATCTACACGTTGGATGGCGAAGAGTTGGTTCTTGAAAATGACATGCCTGATTTTAACGGCTTCATCTCAACCGCCGAAGGCGAAGGTTACCTTTTCTCGAACTGGGAAGAGCTTCCTGGCGGTATGAGCCGCATGAAAGTTGAAAAAGACGAGTTTGGTATGTGGGAAGTAACTGAAGCCATGATGCTGGATTTCTCGCCAGTGTGGGGAACGGCGGCAAACTGCTTTGGTTCAATGTCACCTTGGGGTACACCGCTTACTTCAGAAGAGTGGGTGGTTGATTCGGCGGTGGATACGACAACATCACCAAGCTGGAATAACCCAGAGGCCGTTTCTACAGATGCGCGCTTAGGTCGTATGTGGCAAATGACGGCGCCAGATGCGCCAAACCCGTACAACTATGGCTACATTGCGGAAGTAACAGAGCCGTTGGCTGATGAGCCGGTTGTTGTTAAGCATTTCGCCATGGGCCGTTACGAGCATGAGAACTCAACGGTCATGCCTGACGGAAAAACGGTTTACCTTTCTCAAGATGATACGGGTGGCGTACTGTTTAAGTTTGTCGCAGACACAGCTGAAGACTTATCGGCAGGTACACTTTACGGCGCTAAGCTCACTCAGGACGCAGGTCAGAATGATCCTGCGACAACTGGTTTTGCGGTTGAATGGGTGGAATTAGCTAGCGGTGATAACCTGACTATTCGCGCGTGGATTGATGAATACAATGGTATTGGTACCGACGATTACGTGGATGGACAAAGTTCTTACATTACTATGGCCGACGTTCAAGCATGGGCTGATGGCGATGCGACCTATCCAACGGTAGAGGAAGGTGGCTCTAGCGTAACAGCAGGACAGCCAATGGATAACCGCGTAGCGTTCTTAGAGAGTCGTGCAGCGGCCCGTCTTAAAGGGGCTACCGCAGAGTGGAGAAAACTGGAAGGTATCTCAATCAACCAGAAACGCGCAAAGGAAGCGGTTGAAGGTGTAGATACTATCGAAGGTGAAGTGGTACAGAATGCATACCTTTACATCGGCATCGCTGATATCGACAACACAATGATTGACGGTGAAGGCGATATGCAGCTTTCAGCCCGCGTTAAAGACTGTGGTGGTGTTTATCGTGCCAAGCTTGAAGAAGGCTATAACATCTCTCGTATTGAACCTGTGGTGATGGGCGGTACGTACCGTTCAAGCCTAACTGGCGCCGAGCGTTGTGACGTTGAACAGCTTTCTCAACCAGATAACGTAGTGGTGATGAACGACGGCCGTATTCTTATCGGTGAAGACGGTTTCCAAGAAAACAATACGCTGTGGATGTATGAGCCAGCAGATAAGTAAGTTTTCTTTTTAATTTAAAAATACTCCGGGTACCTAGGGCCTGTTAACCTTTGGTGTACAACAAAGGTCAACAGGCCCTACGTACCCGGATTTTTCCGTTGTGATGATTATGAAAATGTTAAAAATAACTTCAGGTGTAGGCATTCTGCTTTCACTACTTATCAGTGCAGGATGCACTGATAACACGGGTACTGACGTGAACAATCAGTCAAACTATGAGCAAAACTCAACAAGCTTTACAGTTGACACACAACTGCCTACTTCTACTCACGAAAAGACCGACAGTACCCACGCTTATCCTTATCAAGAAGGCGATGCTATTCCCGCTCTGGCATATATTGAACACGATGAAGTGTATAACCCTGAATCGGTTATTCCTCCCCAGTGTTACACCAAAACAGAAGGTGTTAACAACCCATGTTATGCATGCCACCAAAGTTACGATTCAATGGAAAAGCGTCCTAATCAAATGGGCGATGGCACGTTACAGGGCAACTACGAATTTTCTGACGTAGGGTTAACAAACAGCTGGAAAAACCTGTTTATTGACCGTACATCACTAATTGCGGGCATTGATGATGACACGATTAAAAAATATATAGCGCAAGACAACTATACCGCTTCGCTTAACAATGACGCCATGCCAGACTACATGCGTATTGAAAATTTGAGCGCCGCTGATAAGGCATTTGATGGCGACGGGTTTGCTAAAGATGGCAGTGGATGGGTGTCGTATAATTACAAGCCTTTCCCAAGTACTTTTTGGCCGACTAACGGGTCAACTGGCGATGCTATGATCAGGCTTCCTGAAAGCTTTCAAACGCTAAAAGGCAAGTATAATAAGGCTATCTATACATTAAACTTAAGCTTGGTTGAAATGGCACTTAAAGAGCTGGATACGTTAACTGTGGCGCCGGTCAACGAATTAGCGTTGAACCTTGACGTAAACCAAGACGGAAAACTCACCAATTTAGTGACTGAAATCGCTCGTTTGTCGCATTATGTTGGCGACGCAAGCAATGTTCCGCTAGCGCACATGCTTTACCCCGAAGGTACAGAATTCTTACATACCGTGCGCTACATTGGCGTGGATGAAAACGGGCATATTTATAACGCGCCGCGTATGAAGGAAGTGCGCTACATGAAAAAGCATATGTTCAGAAGCAGAGAAAGCTTAGCATCTGCCTATTATGCGGAAGCAAAAGATAAGCATTTTGAAAAGCTGCCTCAAACCCGCTACTTAGGTGAAAAAGGAATAGACAACGGCTTTGGCTGGACAATTAATGGCTTCATTGAAAATGAGCAGGGCGAACTTCGTGCACAGCACGCTCAAGAGCTTGCGTTTTGTAACGGCTGTCACAAAACAGTAGGGTCAACCTTTGACCAAACATTTTCATTTGCACGGAAAGTTCCCGGACAAGCGGGGTGGGGCTATATAGACCTGCGTGAAATTGAAGATGTGCCAAATATCAACGAGGAAAAAGGCGAGTTTCTCACTTACATGGAGCGCGTGGGCGGTGGCGATGAGTTCCGTCAAAACGGAGAAATGCTGGCCAAATGGTTTGATGAAAAAGGCATGGTCAAGGTGGAAGAGGTGCAACGTGCCAAGTCAGTGTACGACATCATTACTCCTTCACCAGAGCGCGCGTATGCGTTGAACAAAGCGTATTTGACCATAGTGAAAGAGCAAAGCTATTTGTTCGGTCGCGACGCAACGCTGACTAAGGCGACTAATGTGTTAAGCACTATTGATGCCGAACAGCCACCGCTTAAGCCTGAACATCGTTTCAAGTGGGATATGCGACTTAACTGGCAACAAGAAAAGCCAAGCGCCATTGCAGAAGCTCGGTAGCGCTTGTTTATTTAGAAGATAACGCTCGCGGCTAGATGTTAGCCGCGGGTAAAATTTCAAACTGAATCGGTTTGTAACGGAAGTTATTTGACTCGCCCGCTGAACACGCGGTTAACCCTACGATTAGATCCATCTTTGCTTCAAATATTGTGTAATCACCGGCATTAGACTTAGGAGGAAGAACAGATATTTTACCCTTGGCGTCTACCTCCACATTCATAAAGGTATTGAATGTGGTACAAACGTGATGCTCTGGGATGTCAAACTCTGAAAAAGCCGCGACTAAATTGCCGTGGCACCCAGGTACAGGCTCTTCATTGGGATAAAAATGCTTAAACGTGTCAACACTGCAAGGAGTCAAAAGAAAGTCATGGTCTTCTACAGTGTCTTCAATAATTTCGAACATCACGTTACTTTGATTAGAGTATAGCAAGCTGCCTTTTTTGAATTGGATGCTTTCATTGTAATCTAAACTTCGTCCTGAAGAGATAAACTCATTTTTATCGTGTTCATTGAACGCATAGAGGTCAGCCACTTGTTCACCTTCTGGATCAATAACTTTAAGTCTTTCCCCTTTTTTCATAGTAAATGCAGTGCCGCTTCTTGGCTGTATAGTTTGTAACATTATGTGACTTGTCCCTTTTATTTAGGTTTAGTGCTTAATCCGCTTGAACGGGCATTCCCAGTTTTCGGAATGTTTTACACCACTATATTGATATACCTCTGAGCTATCACCATGGTTTGCGAGTAGCTCATTTTTACTTCCGCAGTACGCGGTATCTCGTTTACGAATGTGGTCTTTGAATGCTTCAAAACGCTTCTGCTTTCTCAACATGTCAAATTGCTCGTGTAAATTAAACACGATGGCAGGGTAGGGAAATCGACGGCTTTTTCTTGATGCATTTGGATGCAGTCCAACTACAAAGAAACCCTTTCCGCCTAAACTCAAGCTAAACTGAGCGTTATGAGGGTCACTTGATACTTTACTATCCCAAGGTTTTAAACAGGCGTCAATCTCGTGTAAACGCTGCAATTTTTCCCATAAAACCCGATCAAATTCAGTTTCGCTTATCGTATCTGGAAGCTCAAAAGTTGCGACCAAAGAGGAGTACATGTCCCGTTCAAGATCAAACGACTCTACAAATTGGTGAATTGACGCCAACATATCTGTCTCATTGAGAGGACAGCGAATATCGTCGTATTGATTCACATGAATTTGGCTTTTATTGAGGGCTGTTTTGGCTCCGACGCAGGGGAAATCGGCTTCCCCTACAAACGACAAAAAGCGCTCGGTTAGATTCGGTTTCAATAAAGACATTCCATATCTCCCTGAAAGCGTTTTATGCGGTCGTGCTTAAAAGGTCAGAGCCTTTCTCCGGCGAATGAAAAGACGTAAATTCAACATTGTTTTGGGCGTTGGTTACCGTTAATTGCTCAACCGGCGCGTCCGCCTTGTCTTCCTCTACCTGCTGGGGGAGGTGCTTGATCTTAATGCCGTTTTGCTTGAAGTCAGCATTAATAAAACCTTGGTCTGCATACGCGTTCAATACATTGACACATGGGTAAAATCCCCATTTCGAGTGAAAACGCTGTGCATTATGAACAAAGTCTAAAAGGTGATTTATCGGGCATTGATAATTAGGCCGGTGTGGTGCAAATGTTCGCGTGGGCAATTGCTCTAACGAAAACCCTAATGCCCTACAGTTAGTGAAGAAATCTTCGTCGTTTAGTCCGAAACCCGCGTAGCCTTCATCGAAGCCGCCGGTTTTCTGAAAGTCTGCCTTACGAATAAAAAACACTGTAGAACAAATACTATCGTCACTAAACTTTCCATGATTAATTTCCTGATCTCTTGAAGGTATTTCGTTATTGTCGTCTTCGGGTAACGTGTCGTCATTACTTGCTAAATAACCGATTTCTTTTTCATCTTTTGAAATTTGTCGGTAGGGCTTACAACAGCGCTCGTTGGGTAAAAACACCACTGATGTGAACACTACGGTGTTGTCACGAAGCGCAAGCAAGCCATCTCTAAAAAGCGATGGGGCAATAACTGCGTCTACGTTTAGGTAAACTAAATTCGCGTGCTTGGCCGCTGACATACCCTTGTTGCGCGCTTTCGCTATCGGAAGAGCATCTTGAGTCACAAACTTGTGAACAATGTCGAATTTGTCACTGCGTACGAGTGACAAATCAGAAGGAGGTGCCATCCAAACAATGACTAGCTCATCTGGCGTTGGAGAGCATTGCTCTAACTGAGTAATCAAATTGGCCAGTTTCTCAGTTCTGCTCTTAACAATAGTTACTGCACTTATTGGTGAACGCATACTCTTCCTCCCTTTCTAATTTGTTGAACCTGTAATAACGACGACATGAAACGTTGAACGTTATACTTTCGTAGAAGCAAAGAGTGTTCCTGTTTTGTAAATTATTGATTTTTTGATAAAAAGTGTAATTTCAAGTTCTGTTTTTGAGTGTTTGCAGCAATGGTTGAGCGCCAAGGCAAGCAAGAGGTGCAAAGTGAGAGAAAAATTTACAAACGAATGTATGGAGGCCAACAGCAGTTTTTTATGTTAATTCTTGGTGGTCTGTTCTAATTTGCAGATTAACATGACGCTTCTTTTCATAAGTCTTGTTTTACTGTGCGTCTAGCGCGTAATTGCTTTGCCGTTCCCACATATTTTGATATGCTTGGTGAGTAGGTTAAACATTACAATTCAATAGTTTAAATATTCCTACAAATATTGCTTAACACGTTTTCTTTCGAGTAGAACTAATCTCATGTTATTGGTTTTTACTCACTCAGAGTGTAGGTAAATCTTCAGCCTTACTTGTAACGTATTAATTTCTGAATTTCGTATTTTTTCTGGTGGACAAAGGCTGTGGAATCACAATCGTCTGTATTCATTCGACACTATGACAAACAATCATTAAAGGTGGTTGATGTTATATCTGGTATCTCACCAAATGCTATGCGCAGAGTATTTGGCGGCTGGATATTTTTCGCAGCTGTTGTCGGCGTTATTGTAAGCGTAGCACCAGATTTGAGCGCTCAATTTATCGGTTTAACACTTTTCGTTCTTGTTGCCTTTACACTCGTAATGTTTGGACAGAGCAGAATAACGGAAGGCTGGCCAGCTATAATTTGCGACAACAACTACATCGGCGTGGTGAGAGACCCTGTTAAGAGAGAGTATATTTGTGTGAACTCTGCTCTGGTCAAAGAAGCTAACCCCACATTAATAAAACCCAACAAAAAAGCGGTTGAGATTGTGTTAGATAGCGAACAACTATCGGCAGAAGATCAAGAGGTGCTAAACCAAGCGGTTTGGCCTCGGGATAACAAGCTAATAGGGCTAGCCCATTTTAAAAAGCGTGAAGAGGCGTGTGATAGCCTCATGTGGTGTGTCAAACACCGTAGCTCTCATTAGATTTACAGTCTTGAGTATTACTCCTTGTCCGTGATTAACGCTAGTTCGGTATAAAGCGGGTAGTGGTCTGAGCCTATGCTTTCAAGCTTCTCTATATTGACCAATGCAAAATGTTCCGAGTGAAATACGTGGTCTAACGGCCATTTCACTAAAGGATATTTCGCGTGAAATGTATTGAAAAAACCGCGCCCCTCTCGTGGGTCTAAAAGTCCGCTTATTTTCTTGAACTTTCTGGTAGTAGGTGACCAAGCCACATCGTTAAGATCGCCAGCGACGACAATAGGGCCCTCTGTTTCAGCTATTTCTTCCCCCACAACCGTAAGTTCTACGTCTCTGGGTTTTGCATAGGTGTTCTCTGTTGGGCTTGGTGGTTTTGGATGAAGAAAATATAGCGTGACATCTTGTCCGTGGTGATTGATTTTAACTTTCATAGACGGCACATCCTCTTCTATTAAAAATCGCAATGAGACCTCTTCAAAGGGAAGCTTACTATAAAGGTGCATACCGTAGAGGTTTTCGAGTGGGCAAAATTTACGATACGGGTATTCAGATTCAATTTCACTGATGCCTTTCTGCCACTTCTCATTAGATTCCAACGTTACGAGAAAATCAGGTTGCTTATTACGTACATGTTCAATGAGCTTGCGAAAATCGTCATTAGGCATATACACATTGCTTGATAAAACACTTAGCTTTTGGCTCGCACTCTCAACCTCGACGTGCCTAACTTCTCTTTTATACAGAGGGGTATAAGGAATGATCCAGATAACCTGATAAATAAGGCTAACTGTTAATCCAGCGACAATAATTACTGCTAGGCTATCTATCTGTGCGTAATAGGTTGATTCAAAAATATGCCCAGCAATTAACAAAGAAATGATAGCTGCTATTTGTAGTCGCGGAAATTCCCACACTCTTACTAACCAATGAGAAGAAGGAAGCAAAGGGGCCCAGCTTACGGCTATAAATAAGACTGAAACAGCAGTAAGTGCAGTATCCATGTCTAGTTGGTCCTTGAGTTTAATTAACGAAAAACACTCCACCTGTTGCTTCTGTCTGCAAAATTAAATCTAGTGAAGCGACACAAATCGTTATAACTACGGCAGCTTTGTGAAATAAGTTTAACCTAAGTATCACTGTAACTTAGCGGCGGCCAACGACAAAAAGTTATCCCCTAGTACAATTGATAGGTGCTTTTCTTAAGTGAAGTTGACGAGTTTTGGGCATTAACAAAATTAAGTAAAAAGTTCTCAAACAAAGGCAAAGTTTGCAAAACAAAACTTACTTAACTAGCCCTGGATATTAATATTTATCATATAAAACAATGTCTTATTTTGTTGGCAAGGAATTGGCATGACTATCTACGAGTTTCGACAAAGGAGAAATGTTATGAAACGTTCACTTATTTCTATGATTGTTGCTACAACTTTGACTACAGCTGCATATGCAGGTGACATGGACACAGACAACAAATGGGAGAAAGGTGCCAAAGACGCATGGATTGATGGCAAAGCAGAAGCAACGCTGTTGTTCAATGGTAACCTTGATTCATTCGACATTAATACTGACGTTAAAAACGGTAATGTCGTTCTTACTGGTAAGGTTGAGAACTCTGTTGATAAAAAGCTAGCGGAGGAGCTAGTAGCGAATATTGACGGTGTAACGTCTGTAGACAACAAGCTAACGGTTGTCTCTGACAAAGATATGGAAGGCGACATGTCAGATGACATGGAAGATACTGTTGACGAAGGCACAAGCGAGTTAACTGACGCCAAAATCGCCACAGTAATCAAAACTCGTCTTCTTATGGATACCGATATTTCAGGTTTCGACATCGATGTTGACGTAGAAAACGGTGTAGTAACACTGACTGGCGACGTTGATTCTGATGCTGAGCGTGACCTAGCTGTGGAAATTGCCAAGAATGCGTCTGACGTAAAAGATGTTGAAAGCAACCTTCGTGTAGTTACTGAAACTGCGATGAACTAATATCATTGTTGCTTTACACAAGAAAGGGGCCTCGGCCCCTTTTTTTCTGGTCACGATTTACAGAGCTTTCCAAATCACAAAAAACAAGGGAAGCACAGCTGCTAATATTTGTCAGGAGAACTTATTCACCATTCTCCACTTTTTTCCCATTTAGTATCATCTTACGTGCTCTAGCATCCGATTGGCGTATCATATCGTTAATAAGCGACGTCTCAGGCATATTCTTCCAGTATTTTTTGGGCATTGAACTTAACATTGCCTTTGTTTTTACGCGGGCAGGATTAAATATATTTGCATAATACGTGAGCCAGTATTTTTCAATTCTGTCATCATTTGGAATGATACTTGGATCAGGATTATCTTCCAAAACAAGTGTTTTAGTATTCCAATGCGCAGCTCGATAAGGGGTAAGTATTGACCAACACATATTTTTAAAACGAGTCTGAAAAAAATCGAGCTTCAATTCCAAGCTGAAGTGTTCTGGTTCATACCACGCAATAAAATGCTCTTGTCCGTCAAGTACAACTTCTCGAAATCTCAAAAAAGCACTTATCTTATATGCATCGCGTTTTACTGCTTTAGCCAGCACGTTGAGACGCAACACATCTTCGTCAGTTTTTAAGTGAATAAGGTTTCTGTTTTCGAAAACTACTCGCCATAAAACGCGGTAACATAAAGCGAAACGATCGGTGGCTTGGTGGCATAACGCATACTTCAACAGCGTTAAAACTGATCGGGGAATTCTGTAATTCGTTTGGCTTTCACCAATAGCGTTGGCCGAATCGGTCACGGCAAACAAGTCGTCTTGGTTAGATTGCGAAGTTTGCCATGTAACGTTCTCCGGAGGTATGTGTTGGGCTAGACATTCTCTCGATGCTTTTCGCCATTCGTCGTATCCGGGCACTGATGAAATTGTTACTTTTTTCATTGTGGTACCAATTAGATTAGGCGCTGAACAATTCAAACTGTTTTGGTTGTTTAAATTGTTGTTCAAAGTTACTGCTATCGAGCAAATGGATAGCGGGGGAATAATCACTAACAGTAATGAACGGTTTTAATTTTTGTAAGGGTAAACGCATTTTTGTGAGATCGAACCAGCTAAGCTTTGTGTAACGTCGAATAGCCAAAATTTTTTGTACTGTGCGTGCTCCCAGTCCAGGAACTCGCAATAAAAGTAGCTTGTCAGCTTTGTTTAAATCGATGGGAAATATGTGGCGATTGCGTAGCGCCCACGCAAGCTTGGGGTCGTGCTCCATATCTAGCATGTCGTTGTGTACGATTTCATCTAAACCAAATCCATAAAAGCGCAAGAGCCAATCGGCCTGATAAAGTCGGTGTTCACGGATAAGTGGCGCCGGTTTAAGAGGCAAGACTTCAGACGCATCTGGGATGGGCGAAAATGCAGAATAGTAAACGCGCCGCAATTTTTGTTGACCATACAGTTTGACACTCGTGCCAAGGATAACTTTATCATTTGAGTCATCGGCGCCTATGATCATCTGAGTGGACTGTCCGCCAGGAGCAAAGCGAGGTGGGCGTTTGCCCGAGTAGGTTTTATCTACTTTGTGTTCATTTATTTTGTCTTTCAATGTATTCATTGAACCGTGAATTTCACCAAGGTCTTTTTCCGGGGCGTATTTGTTCAACGAATTTTGTGTCGGCATTTCGATGTTTATACTTAGCCTATCTGCATATAAGCCAGCTTCAGCCTGTAGTTCAGGAGATGCATTCGGAATGGTCTTAAGATGAATGTATCCTTTAAATCCGTGATCAATGCGAAGAGACTTCGCGATGCGTACCATGCTCTCCATAGTCAGGTCAGGAGAGCCGACAATACCGGAACTTAAAAATAATCCCTCAATGTAGTTACGCTTATAAAAATTAAGCGTTAAATCAACCGTTTCTTTAACGGTAAAACGCGCTCGTTGAACGTTGCTAGATACCCTATTGATGCAGTAATGGCAATCGTATATGCAATAGTTGGTCATTAGGATCTTAAGTAATGATACGCATCGACCATCAGGGGTAAAGCTGTGACATATCCCTGACCCTCCTGTGAGCGAACCTATTCCTGTTTTGTCACTTTTACCTGCTTTTCGTTTACCGGCGGAGCCACTTGCGCAAGAAGCGTCATACTTAGCGGCATCTGAAAGAATTTCGAGTTTTTGAATGAGTTTGTCATGCATCGCAAATGGTCACTTTCTCTAGGCAAATGTACGTGGTAGACGGTCTGAAAAAAAACAAGATTCCATACCAGTACTTTGCTTGTTGTGGTATACCTCAATACTGTATAAGTGTACAGTATTAAGGGGAGTGAGTTTATTAAATTTGAAAGGAAAATTTTATCTTGCTGTGTGTAGAAAGTACCTTATACAACTTTAGTATAAGTTTTGGGTTGATCTAAATTACTGAAAAATAAAGATTAACTATATGGTGCGGAAGGTGCATATGGTTAAGTAGATATGAGTGAATTACTTGATGTATTGAATAGACGAAAGTTTGTATTGTCAGGCAGAAAACATCTGCTGCAACGTGAAAGCTAGAAACTTAAATAGTCGAATGACTCAATACATTGGTGATAAATACTTCTAATTAAGTGGATTGTAGCGAGCTTATCGATACAAGTGCAAAATCGTTCAAGGAGTGGGGCATGAACTTTTTAAAGTGGGTTTATTCAGGCTTAGTGGTATCAGCAATCATTGTTATAGTCGGTGTAATTGGGCAAGGAAAGCTATCCGTAAGCCAAGCATCAGCTGATGACGAACAGCGCCCCGTTCACATGGATATTCAAAAAGTACAGCGCAACTTCTCATTGGTAGAATTTGATTTGTCGAAAAAGGCACATCTATTGAGAAAAACGCGTCTAGAGCACTACATTGCACAGGCTAAGCAAGCCGATTTAAGAGGTTGGAAATTTAAGCGTGATGAGTTTGTTGAGCGCGCCGAAAATATTCTAAATCATCATCTTACTCAATACGCGAATGATGTTAGTCAAGATGCGGAAACTTATACCGCTCAAGCAATCTAATACAAAGGCTATACATGAAAACGATGGAATGGTCTCCCCCCTCAAACGGCATCGCAATGTGCCAAACTTGGAATTGAACAATCAAGTTAACAAGGT
>NZ_JAYMEU010000028.1:0-62213 GCF_037029575.1 Alteromonas sp. CH_MED4-4
GAGACTGATATCGGATTTTGAAGCCTTAAAAAGATCGGTCAACCGATCATGAAAATATTCTTAACTGATCGGCATTACGCTTAAAGCGGGCCTTTTTTCGTTACGCTTTAAACTTATATGCGTGGTAAGCCTTAATTGCTTTCTCCCACACGTCACCCACTTCCCCTGTGCCAATAGGTTTTCCGTCTACTTCGACTACCGGGGCAACTTCTTTGCTTGAAGAGGTTAACCATACTTCATCTGCCTCCAGCAACTCATCTTTGCTAAACCAAGTTTCTGTAACAACCAGGCCTGCCTGTTTAAATGCTTCAATTGCAATGGCGCGAGTAATACCGGGAAGAAGTTCATGGTTTAAGGGGGGCGTAGATATACATCCGTTTTTCACCATAAACACGTTGCATGAGCTTGCCTCGGTTATCATACCTTCGCTGTTGTACAAAATAGTTTCGTTAACGCCTGCGTCAACACCTGCTTGATAGTGCATTACATTGCCTAACAAGGATGTGGATTTGATATGGCAGCGTTGCCACCTTTTATCCTGTTGAAGCGCAACTTTGAAAGGCCTTGCTTCAGATTTTGCTGTAGGCTGTGGTGGCGCTATTTCAAAAGCAAACCCGAATACAGTGGGTGCTATATTCTTAGGGTATGCATGAAAACGTTTTGTATCGGTGCCACGACTTACGTGGAAATAAACACCAATGTTTCCGCTTTCTATAAACGCTTTGTTTTTTTCGACCAAGCTGAACAAAATGTCTTGCCATTCTTCTGCTGAATAAGGGTTAGCGATTTCAATAGCTTTAAGGCCTTGCGCCATACGCGAAGTGTGCCCCTTGAAGCCTACTGCGCTACCAGAATACGTTGGAATGACTTCATAAATACCATCACCAAAAAGGAAGCCTCTGTCCATCGGAGAAATTTTAGCCTCAGAAAGAGGCATATACTCACCGTTTAAAAACGCAATCGTCACAATATTTCTCCTTGTAGTCGGCGACGCCTACTTGTCATCAGTAGCCAGTCTGCCCTTGCTTCTTCTTCATGTTGAAAAACAAAATTCACTTTTTCGCCTGGCACGGCTTGGGCCAAGCGACTTATATCACAGGGGCTTACACAACCAAGTTTTGGATACCCCCCTAATGTTTGTCTGTCGCGCATCATTACAATAGGCTGCCCGTCACCGGGAACTTGAATTGCGCCTAAATGAATTGCCTCTGAGCGCATGTTTTCTATATCGGCTGTAACTGATTCACCGGTCAACCTAAAGCCCATGCGATCGATAGCTGATGAAACCGTATAGCTGCTTGTTTCAAACGTGCGTAAAGCAACAGCGCTAAAGCTCGAAAACTGATACCCGGGAATAACCCGAATAGACTCTAAAAAACCATAGTTGTCTATGTGCTGCCGTGAGAGAGTGCGCATTCTAGCGGTGCTTTTAATTCTGCTGTTAGCTGAAATGTCGATGCAATCGCCATCTTTTAACGCGCATCCCTTACCATCCAACCCACCAAGTTGTTCGCGTACTACAGTACATGCACTCCCTACCGCTTTTGGCACATGCCAATTTCCACCTATTGCCAAATAGGCTTTGCTACCAAGTAGAGCGCTGCCAAACGTAATAGTTGCTCCTGCTGGTACGTGTTGACTCTGGTATGTTGCTTTAGCGTTTCCATCTACATCGAGTGATGGTTCCCTGCCAGTCACAGCAATAATACAATCTTCATCAACCCGTAATCGCATTTCACCAATCGCTTCGAAGCATGGCGTACCGTCTAAATTGAAGGCTAGAAAATTTGCCCAATCATAGGCGTTACTATCCATAGGGCCTGATTCACAAAATCCATCCCGTTGCCGCCCTACTCGCCCGTTATCAATAATAAGGCTATACAGTCCCTTATTGAGTACTTCAATTTTCATCGTTCAACCTGCAATCCTGCTATATATTCCTGTTCAGTAACCGAAACGAACTTAACGACATCACCTGCTTTTAACCGCGCTTCACTTTGCTCTTCGCTGTGAATGAGCATGTCAAATGCCGTAAGTCCCAATAAGTTCCAGCCTCCTGGTGATTCACTGGGATAAACGGCAGTTTGCCTATCAGCGATTGCGACCGCACCTTTAGGTACCCGTTTGCGCGGTGTGCCTAGTCGTGCACATTTGAGCGCTTCCGGAGTATCGCCCATATAGGCAAAGCCCGGAGAAAACCCCACTGCGTATACTTTATAAGTAGTGCCCATGTGCAATTCGATAATTTCTTCAATGGACAGCGACGTTTTCTTACTCACTACGCTTAAATCACTTGCATTAGGCGCACCGTACCAAACAGGAATTTCAATCACGGCGCTACTTTCATTCTCTTTTGCTTGCAAAGAGAATGATTGCAGGCTCATGTCTTCAGCGCTTAGATTACTTATGGCACGGTACACACCGTGGCTATCAATTACTGCCATATCAAAAATAATCAACAGGCTGTCATAGGAAGGCACACACTCACGCAGCCAAGCCCACGAATCGCTTCCCTTTTTGCTATCTATCGCTGTCAGCATGTGATGACAGGCATTATTCGCGTCGTCCAGGTTTGCGCCATCAAAATACAAAATAATGGCGTCTGCACTTGCTGTAACTATTCGCTTAATGCGACCGAAAGCTTGCATCTACTGTCCTTGTTATTTAAACGGCTGTCATTGCTTGGTTCTGAGTACTTGGTTTTAGATATACCACTCTCAGCACAACAATGGGTAACAGCCTCTTGTATTGTTCTTGTAAAATGTGTTTTTTATGAGGCAGGTTTATAGAAATGTTCTGATTTTCTTTGCAATATTCACCGCCCCTTTAGTATCACCATGAACACACAGAGAATCCGCTTCTATTGCAAGTGTTGCTCCCGAGGCTGTCGTTACTGTTCCCGATGATATAAGTTGTTTAGCTTGAAGCAATGCGTCGCTCTCGCTTAACACGGCACCTTCGATCAAGCGAGATTGCAGTAAACCTTCATCGGTATAACGCCTGTCTGAAAACGCTTCAAAATACAACGGCAGCCCCCACTCTTGCGCAGCTTCTTTAAGCGCTGCATTTTGCGACGTAGCCTGTACCATTAGCGCGAGGGGCGAATCTAACGACTGCATATTTATTTCAGCTATGCTTTTCATCACTGTGCGCATGACAGCTGTATCTTTCATCATGTCGTTGTAAAGCGCACCATGGGGTTTCACATAGCTCACGTTGGCCCCACAAACCTTTGCCATTCCACTCAATGCACTCACTTGATATTGGATCATAGCGCTGAGTTCATCAGCGGCAATCGCCATACTTCTGCGACCAAATCCCTGTAAGTCTGGATAGGCTGGATGGGCACCTATGACAACATCATGTTGTTTGGCTAACCGAATAGCCTGCTTCATCACTAATGGGTCACCAGCGTGAAAACCACACGCAATGTTGGCCTGATCAATTTCTCCCATAATGGCCGATTCCACCGGCATTGACCACGCGCCAAAACTTTCACCTAAATCGCAATTTAACTTCATAATGGTTTAGCTCTTACGTTCATTCCAGTATCATGTTACCTGTTCTTTTTAAAAAGTCAGTGCTGATGATAAATATTGGAAAAATTAATACATTACGCGTGGTAGCCCAATACCCTTTTGGCTACGCTTTAGCGCCACTTGTCGAAAACAACGACGAAAACGACAGCGTAATAGAAATAGATGATGCTGAAGAGCTGCAAACTGTTACGCTTGCGATTGACGAAGTAGAAACTTCCCTCGCAGAAGGACAACAGATAGACGTATTTGTAGCCACAGATCAGCGCGGCGATCTCTATGCCACCATGAAGAAACCTTTGATTCAAGTTGGTGAAACTAAGGTACTTAAAGCGGTATCTGCCACTAACTTTGGTGCATTTTTCGACTGGGGTTTAGACAACGACCTTTTAATGCCCAACGACTACCAAGCCCAACCTGTCAATCCAGGTATGTACTATGTTGTTCACACCTTTTTTGATGATAAAACCCAGCGTATTTTAGGTGCTACCAAGCTTCACTATTTTCTAAAGGAAAGTAGTGCCTATCTCAACGAGGGCGACACAGTGCAATGCTTGGTTTATGCCAAAACTGATTTAGGTTTTAAGGTCGTTATCAATGAAAAAAGCTTAGGTCTTATTTTCCATAGCGATGCCTTTAAGCCACTTAAAGTCGGGCAAGCTACTGAAGGGGTAATTAAAACAATTCGTGACGATGGCAAGGTAGATGTAGCCCTTCAGCGCGTAGACAAAGGTGGCCGTGATGCACTTCAACAAGCCATTTTGGATGACTTAGAAGCCCACGGTGGCATTTCTACGCTAACAGATAAGAGTGCGCCAGAAGCCATTTACTCTCATTTTAACGTGAGTAAAGCGGCGTATAAAAAAGCGTTAGGGGCGTTATATAAGCAAAAGAAAATCACGCTTAGCCCAGATGCTGTTCGCCTTAACAAATAAACGCACATGTCACAGCTGCATTGAAGCGCTAAACTGGCCTGTCTTGCAGCTTCCTTTTTTATTTTTATGACATTAGGACAAACAATGAAAGCACGTGTTTCTTGGGATCAAGATTTAACTTTTACAGGAACTACAGACAGCGGTTACAAAATGGTGATGGACGGCAGCGGTAAGGCTGTATCTCCGATGGAATCAGTGCTGTTGGCAGTTGGTGCATGTTCAAGTATTGACGTGGTAGATATTCTTAAAAAAGGGCGCTTTAACATTGAAGCCTGTAACTGTGAATTAGAAGCTGAACGCGCTGAAGAGCCGCCTCGTGTATTTACTAAAATTCACGCGCATTACACAGTGTCAGGTGAAGGCATTAGTGAAAAGGCCCTTGCTCGCGCTGTGCAGCTTTCTGCAGAAAAATACTGTTCCGTCATGCTAATGCTAACGGGTAATGTTGAGATCACTACAAGCTATACTTTGGTTTAATAAACTATAGTAGAACCAGCCTCTTTTTAGCGATTCTCGCTAAGCATTAGTAGAAAAGGCCAACCACTTGGGTTGGCTTTTTCGTTGAAACTGTTTGTTACACTCATAAGTGATTGATATTATTAACAATTAACATTAGTTAACATCTTTGGCATATTAGCTGCTGTATATGGTCATTATTATATAACGACAACTACGTTAGGGTTATTGACCATGGAAACTACAACGCACAGCAACACCTCTTTGTCACCATCACATTCTTTATTACCGTTTTCGCCAACATCACTCAAATTACTTGTTGGAAGCGGTATTGTTGCCCTTACTCTCTCGATGACAGCATGTTCTGATGCTGATGCCATTAACGACCAAGCCAACGCCACCGAAGTTGAAGAAACCGTTTTTGCTATTCCCGTTGAAACCCAAACCATTGTTACTGGCGACATCACGTCCACTTACGATACAACCGCTATTTTAGAAGCCCGTGAAGAAGCATTTGTGGTTGCGCGAGCGTCTGGAATTATCGAAGAAATCTTCGTAGAAGAAGGTGATTATGTTGAAAAAGGCCAGGTACTGGCACAGCTTGATAAACGCCGCTACGAGCTGAACTTATCAAAAGCTTTGGCTGATTTAGCTGGTATTGAAAGCGAACTAGAAAAGGTCAACAAAGTCTATTCTAAAAAGCTTATCAGCGATGACACTTACGACAAGCTCACTTCGCAATTTGAATCAGCAAAAGCGTCTGTACGCTTGGCTGAACTTGATTTGAAAGAAGCCACTATCACAGCCCCAATTGATGGATACATTGCAGAAAGGAATGCCAAAGTAGGCAACCTGACTGAATCGTTCCAACGGGAGAGAATGTTCCATATCGTTCAGCAACGTAATCTTCAAGGCATTGTGTATCTGCCTGAAAATGAGCTACCTAACGTAGTGATTGGACAAGGTGCAATGCTTACCGTGGCGGCTTTAGGCGACAGAAGTATCACCGCGAGTGTTGAACGTATAAGCCCGGTCATCGATGCGACCACCGGCACGTTCAAAGTAACGTTAAAAGTACCTAACGAAGATAACAAACTAAAAGCCGGCATGTTTACCGATGTATCACTTGAATATGCTACCCATGCAAACGCTACATTATTACCCCGCAGAGCGCTGGTTACCATCGATAACAACCACAGCGTGTTCGTTGTCGATAATGGCAAAGTTAAAAAAGTTGATATTTCTACTGGCTTTGAAAACAACGAAGTAATCGAAGTTACCAATGGTTTAAGCGGCAATGAAGAAGTGGTTACCGCAGGCCACCAAAATTTGAAAGACAGCGCCCCTGTTGAAGTAGTAAACAGCTAATTCGGCCCAACAAGGAATTCACACAATGCGTATTGTAGATATTGCTGTAAAGCGCCCTGTTGCCGTTAGTATGTTCACTTTTGCGGTATTGCTCTTTGGTATGGTGTCGTTAGGCAGACTGTCGGTTAACCTACTGCCTGACTTATCTTACCCTACTCTCACTATTCGCACCGACTACGACGGTGCAGCGCCAGGCGAAGTCGAACAACTGGTTTCAAAACCCATTGAAGAAGCCATTGGTGTAGTGAAAGGTGTACGTAAGGTCACGTCAACATCGCGTGCAGGCCAGTCTGACGTAGTGCTTTCATTTGCATGGGGTACTGACATGGATTTCGCGAGCTTAGAAGTGCGCGAGAAACTTGATGTATTACAACTTCCCCTTGATATAGAAAAACCAAGACTCCTTCGTTTTAACCCAAGTTTAGACCCGGTAATTAAACTGGGGCTGACGGCACAAAGCGATACGTCAAGTTTAAGCGTAGCGCAAATGAAGCGATTACGTTTATATGCCGAACAGCAGGTAAAACGAGCTTTAGAGTCGGTAGAAGGTGTGGCAGCCGTGCGCGTTGGCGGTGGTTTAGAAAACGAGATACACATTCTTATCGACCAGCAGAAAGCCAGTCAGCTGTCGATTCCCATTACCCGACTTATTGACCGGGTCAGTGCCGAAAACATTAACGCGGCCGGCGGTCGAATTGATAACGCAGCCCAGGCGTTTTTGGTCAGAACCCTGAATCAGTTTGAAACACTTAGCGATATCGAAAACCTTTTCATTGGGCGTTTTGAAGGCAGAAACATTCAACTTAAAGACGTGGCAACGGTTGAGAGTGCTTATAAAGATCGTGATGTGGTAACGCGCTTTAACGGCAATGAAGGCATTGAAATTGCCATTTATAAAGAAGGCGATGCTAATGCGGTTAACGTAGCGCAAAAAGTGGCTAGCCGGTTAAATGAGGTCAACAACAACTTGCCTTCAAACTACACGCTTAGCGAAATTTATGACCAAAGCGTGTTCATTAAGCAAGCTATAGATAACGTAAAATCAGCGGCAGTGATGGGCGGTATTTTAGCCATGTTAGTGCTGTATCTTTTTCTTAAAGACTTCTGGGCTACCGTTATTATCTCAGTTTCTATTCCGGTATCAGTAATTGCTACCTTTAATCTAATGTATGCCAACGATATAAGCTTAAACATGATGAGCTTAGGTGGTATCGCGCTGGCTGTTGGATTATTAGTAGATAACAGCATTGTTGTGCTTGAAAATATCGATCGCCATAAGAAGTTAAAAATGGCTGGAAGTGATAACGCTACAGCTAATGAAAAAACGACGGCAGAAGCCACAGACACTGATGCATCTGCCGCCAGCGAAGGAACAAAAGAAGTCTCTGGCGCAATTGTGGCTTCGACGCTGACCACTATGGCCGTGTTTGTGCCACTGATATTTGTAGAAGGTATTGCAGGTCAGCTGTTTAAAGATCAAGCGTTAACCGTGTCGTTCGCTTTAGCTGCATCGCTTGTTGTTGCGCTCACACTTATCCCTGCGATGGCACATAAGAAGAAAAAGCAACAGCTAGACCACGAAGATGTGTTTACTACACCAGCGCCTACCCCTCCTACGTCAACATTGGGCAAAGTTATGTATTACGTTACCCTGCCAGTTCGTTGGGTATTCAGACTTATCTTTGTATTTTTACCTGCAGCCTTGGTTACCTTGGTGATAGGCGCATGGCATATCGTCAGCAAATTATTAAGCGTTGCGTTTAAACCACTTATCTGGGTATTTAACAAAGGGTTTGACCTTCTCGCTTCTGCTTATGAAAAACTGCTGCGCGTAAGTCTTAGAGCCAAAGCGCTGGTGTTAGCTACTGCCTTTATTCTTGCTGCTGGCGCGATAATGCTTGTACCAAAACTAGGTATGGAACTTATTCCTACCCTGTCACAAGGAGAATTTTCGGTAGAAGTGACCCTTCCTGCGGGCTCGCCACTAGCGCGTACCGACGCTATTATCAGCGAGCTTGCTGCGGTTGCAGTAAATAACAATGATGGCGGCGAAACCAAGGTGCTTCGCACCTATGCCATGTCTGGTACGGGAAGCCTTATAAGCGCTGCGCCTAATCAGGGTGGCGATCATTGGGGTCGCTTAAACATTGTCATGCAGCCTTCGGCGACAGCTGGCGATATGGACGCGGTAAAGCGTGCGCTTCGTGATTACCTAGCCTTTAAACCTCAGGTTCAGGCAACGTTTTCAGAGCCTGAGCTATTTAGCTTTGCATCGCCTATTCAAATTGAAATTGCGGGTTACGACCTAAATCAGTTACAGCAGTATGGCGACGCCATTGCGACCAAGCTAGCCAGTTTTAGTAATTTTGCAGACGTAACGACCAGCATTCGTGACGGAAACCCAGAGCTTAAAATAGCCTTCCATCACGCCAAACTTGCTCGCCTTGAGCTTGATGCATCAACCGTTTCTCAGCTTATTGCAGCCAAAGTAGGTGGTCGTGTCGCTACACAGTACAGTGTTGAAGACAGAAAGGTGGATGTGCTAGTAAGAACGCAAGAAAACCAGCGAGATGACATCGCCAGCGTGCGTGCCATTGTTGTTAATCCAGGCTCTGCACAACCTATTCCATTAAGTGCCGTGGCAGACGTTTACATGAGTGTAGGTCCTAGCGAGATCACCCGCGTTGGACAGCAGCGTGTAGCGCTGGTATCTGCGAATTTAGCTAAGGGTAAGCTTGATGAAGCAGTTGCCGTTGCCAATAAAGTCATTGATGAAACCCAACTTCCTCTATCTTTAAGTGCAACAGTAACTGGACAAAGTGAAGACATGCAAAGCAGCTTCCGTTCGCTACAGTTTGCCCTAGCACTTGCGGTGTTCATGGTGTATTTGGTTATGGCGTCACAGTTCGAGTCGCTGCTGCACCCTCTGCTTATTTTGTTCGCAGTGCCGCTAGCCGGTGCAGGTTCCGTGTATGGATTGTGGCTTACCAATACGCCGCTAAACGTGGTGGTATTTATCGGTTTGATTATGCTGTGCGGTATTGTAGTGAACAACGCTATTGTATTAGTTGACCGTATAAATCAGTTACGCCGTCAAGGAGTAGATAAAGACACCGCTATTCTAGATGCTGCAAAGACCCGCCTGCGCCCCATTGTGATGACTACACTTACTACGGTGTTGGGTCTATTGCCTATGGCGTTTGGTTTTGGTGAAGGTGCTGAAATTCGCACGCCAATGGCCATCACTGTTATTTACGGCCTTCTGTTTGCAAGCTTGCTCACCCTCATTTTACTGCCAGTGCTTTACAGCCTGTTCGACGTGAAGAAAAACGTTGCGCAGAAAACGTCTGTTAACACTAATGCGGGCTTTGGTGGCGAAGGAGCAATGTCGAAAGGAGGTGTACTATGAGTACACCTTCTCACAACGCTAATAACAGTTCTGAAACCCACACTGACAAGCGCCAAACACGTGACCCGAATCAACGCGAGACAGACATAGCTTCACAGCCGCACCTTTCAAAAATTGCAGGTATAGGCGCCTCGCTTGCACGCTTTGCGTTAAATAAGCCCGTTACCATCGGAATGCTGTTTTTGTCTATGTTGCTGTTCGGCATTGTATCTGGCCGCTTATTACCCTTGGAAAAGTTCCCTGGGATTGATATTCCAGAAATGGTAGTGCAAATCCCCTACCCTGATGCAACGCCAGTTGAGATTGAAACCATGATCACCCGCCCGGTTGAAGAGGCCGTTGCTACCATGTCGGGGATAAAGCGATTAAGGGCACGGTCGTACGACAATATGGCTGAGGTCATTGTAGAGTTCGATTGGGATGAAAACCTTAAAGCCAAAAGTATTGAAGCGCGGGAGAAGATTGACGCTATTCGCCACGAACTTCCTGACGATATAGAGCGGATCATGGTGTATAAATTTAACACCAACGATATGCCTATATTCCAGCTGCGTGTATCGAGCGACCGCGACTTATCAAATGCTTACGACTTGCTTGAACGTAACCTTAAGCGACCGCTAGAGCGTGTTCCGGGTGTATCGAAAGTTGAGCTATACGGCACCATGAAGCGTCAAATTACTATTCGCTTAGATCCTAAGAAAATGGCGGCCTACCAAATAGACGGTACACGCTTAGAGCAGCAGCTTCAAAACGCCAACTTCTCGCTAACCGCGGGCTATATGTACAATAACGGTGAAAAAATTCTGGTTAACCCAACTGGCGAATTTACCGATGTAAACGACTTTAAAAATATGTGGGTTACCCGCAGCGTTCGCTTGTCTGATATTGCCAGCGTGACTTACGAGCTTCCTCAACGCAATGAAGGACGTCATTTAGATCGCACCTTTGCGGTAGGCTTTAACGTATTTCGCGAATCGGGCAGCAATCTTGTAGAAGTTTCCGACGCGGTAATGAAGGTTATCGAAAAAGCCAAGGAAGACCCTGAGTTTACAGGCATTAGTTTATTTGTAATGGACGACACCGCGAAAAGCGTGACTTCGTCGCTGAGCGATTTGCTAAACGCAGGCCTTTTAGGTGCGTTACTTTCAGTTATTGTGCTGTACTTATTTTTGCGCCAGCTTACCACCACCTTAATCGTCGTGCTTTCAGTGCCATTCTCAATTTGTATTACCTTAGGTGTGATGTATCTATTAGGTTATACACTCAACATCTTATCGTTAATGGGCCTCATGCTAGCGGTAGGTATGCTGGTAGACAACGCCGTGGTGATCACTGAAAGCGTATTTCAAGAACGCCAACAAGAGGGAGACATTAAGCGAGCCACCCAGATTGGTGTAAACAAAGTCAGTCTTGCGGTCATTGCCGGAACAGCAACCACGGCAATAGTGTTTTTACCTAATATTATTGGGGTAAAAATAGACGTGACTATTTTCTTAGAGCACGTTGCTGTGGCTATCTGTATATCTCTGTTCGCGTCGCTTTTCATTGCTAAAACACTTATTCCCTTGCTGACAACTAAGGTAAAGATCCCTGTTGTAGAAACGCCTCAAACACCGTCCTACATAAAAGGCTATGGTCGTGCGCTTAACTGGATGTTGAAACACCAGGGTGTAACTTGTGTTATTTCTCTGCTTATTCTCGCGTCGACCTTTGTGCCTATGCAGGTGGTAACGTCTGACGATGAGGGTAACGACAACCAAGAGCGCATTTGGCTTAATTACCATGTGACACAAAACTTCACCTTAGATGAAGTGGAAAAAACCGTAAATAAAATGGAAGCATATCTTTATGAAAACCAAGAACGCTTTCATATTAAGCAGGTGTATACCTATTTTACTGCCGGCCATGCAGTAAGCGGTATCACGCTTAATGACGAGTTGCCCGTAAGTGTGGGTAAAATTAAGGAGGATATTCGCGAAAACATGCCTTCATTCGTGCGTGCTCGCCCCTCTTTCCAGTGGGATAGCGGCAACGGTGGTGGCGTAAGAGTAACGCTGTTGGGGGAATCTTCAGAAACCTTGCTCACTATTTCAGAGCAAATCATTCCTATTCTTTCCACCATAGATGGGTTGGAAGATGTAAAAGCCGACACGGGATCTACCCGCGATGAGGTTCAAATACGCATAGACAGAGAGAAAGCAAACCGCTTCGGCATACAAGTAAACGATGTCGCAAAACTTATCTCTACGGCACTACGCGGAAGTAATTTACGTACATTCCGCTATGGTGACGCCGGAGAAGTGGCGGTGCAGCTTAAGTTTGGCAGCGATATTCAAGCCTCGCTAAGCGAACTTAAGAACATCAATATTGGGTTTACGCAGGGTCAATCGGTAACGCTGAACATGATTGCAGATTTCTCTGTGGTGCCACAGCTTTCGCAAATTAACCGCAACTATCGTCAAACCGCGCTAGCTATTGGTGCAAACTTAGAGGGTGAAACCACCACCGAACAAGCTCGTGAGCGCATAGAAAAAGCATTAGCTAATATCGAATTGCCGACAGGCTATAAGTGGACGCTAGACGGCAGCTTCTCTCGCCAGGATGAAGCCAATGCCGTAATGCAAATGAATATGCTATTAGCGCTTTGCATGATATACGTTGTGATGGCCGCGCTGTTTGAATCGCTAATTCTTCCAACATCTGTAATTACGTCACTACTGTTTTCCTTCACAGGTGTTTTTTGGGCATTCATGGTTACAGGCACATCTATGTCTATCATGGGGATGATTGGCATGCTGATTCTGATGGGTATTGTGGTTAACAATGGCATCGTATTGGTAGACAGAATTAATCAGCTAATTAATGAAGGCTTGTCGCTGTATGACGCAGTAATTGAAGGATGTATGACACGTATCAGGCCTATTCTGATGACAGTAGCCACTACAGTTCTAGGGCTTATTCCACTTGCGATGGGGAGTACTCGAATTGGTGGCGACGGTCCTCCCTACTCACCAATGGCCATTGCAATCATTGGTGGGCTAGTATTCTCAACGCTAACCAGCTTGTTCTTAGTACCACTTGCTTACGTGTTGCTACTAAAGCTTAGGTTTAAAACGCAACGTTTGTTTAAAACCAGTAAAGCGCGTGTAGCCACGTATATTAAAATCGCTAATTAAGGCGCATTTTAAAGCAAAAAGTAAGACAAAAAGCGGGTCTAGTTTTCACCATTTACGTCAACGTGATTGACGATGAGTGCAAGCTAGCCCGCTTTTTCTGGATTTATCGTTACCGCAATCAACGCCTTAGCTACGCGACGTTAAGTATTCATGTACGGCATCAGCGTGACGCTCAACTGAAAACTCAATTAGGCTACTGCCATTGCACGTCAACCCTTCTTCAGACGTTACCATACGCAACACTTCACGCTGACTAGCACCAATGCGTCCTACGTTACGTGAAAGACTAGAGCGAAGTACTCTAACGTCATCATTTATCACTGCTTTACAAAACCCTGCGAATTGGGTTTCGCCTACAAAGCGTATGTCTTTTTGTGGTGCTGCGGCAGTTGCGTTAACGCTAAATGCTACGGTTGCAGTTACAGCTAGAACTTTTACCGCGTTGGCTAGTTTCGATTTAACTGGTTTCATGTTTAATTCCTCAATGTGTAGATAAAGGCTTTAATCAAGTTTGTGGCAAACTCTTAGTTTTTGGTTGAACAAAGCTGAACAATCAACAATTCGCTCAACGCCCTTTATTTATGCATCAAGAATTAAAACTTTTCTGTTGAATGATTGTGTAATGGGGGTAAATGTGTGGTAAATCAGTTTGTTACACCATTGTTACTAGGCTAAATCACTGTTTTATCGAGATTAATTTAGATTACATATTACTAATATATCTAGCGATGGAACTTGTAGGAAGAAAGAAATATAAGACTTAAGTATAAAAAGGCCCCTTTTGGGGCCTTAAAACTGTAATTTTAACAAAATATATAATGATAAAGCGCATCTAATGTACAGAAAACCTCACCATTTCCGTAATTAAATTACAGAAAGCGTGGGCGATTACTCATATTTGCGTTCGCGCTTAGTTTCAATGGCATCAATATAAGCATGCCATGAAGCGTAGCCGATAATAGGCATTAACACGATAAAACCAATAAACCCGGTTACGTAACCAATCGCAACGGTGGTAAAGATGATCGCCCCCCAAATAAGCATGGGCACCTTATTAAGCCACACTGCGTTAACACTGGTTAATACAGCGGTGGCAAGGTCAACTTTGCGTTCCATCAAAATTGGTTGGGTAAACGCCGTAATGAAAAGCATGGCCAATGTAAAACCCGCACCAACAATTGTGCCTAGCGCTAAAAATGGTAATAAGCTTTCTAAATCGTT
The DNA here is from genome assembly GCF_037029575.1 of Alteromonas sp. CH_MED4-4. NCBI lineage: Bacteria > Pseudomonadati > Pseudomonadota > Gammaproteobacteria > Alteromonadales > Alteromonadaceae > Alteromonas > Alteromonas sp. CH_MED4-4. Next base: position 14,102 of record NZ_JAYMEU010000028.1, read on the forward strand.
TTCGATATAAGGCGGATAAAGTGCATGGATTAGCGATGCAACACGCAACCAGAATATCATCATCACCATAAGTAAAATGGCAAAGCCCCACTCGTTAAAAGCATTTCGGCGCATTGCACGCAAAGAATGGCGTAACGTGGGCTTATGGCCTTTCTCCATTTCCCAGCTCACATCATAAAGACCAGCAGCCAAAAATGGACCTACCAACATAAAGCAAACAATGGCCGGTAGAATGACCAAGTGCCAACCTGTCATTTCAACCAAGTACATAATAAACCACGGAATAACCGCGAAAAGAACGCCATAAAACAATGTGAGACCTGGTGCGCGCATAGCGTCTCGTAATGCCAATGACAACCATTTTATAGGGTCGCCAACGTCTAATTCTTTACAGGGAATAACGCGTGCTATACCACTTTGCGTGATTGCATTCTCTGGTGTTTCTTTGAAATGGTGCGACATATTCTTATCACCTCTGCTTGTTAGCCTGTTTGTTACTAACGCGTTTTTTATACACGCCTTACTACTACGATAGGCGCTGAATGAAAAGTTCACAAGCTATTAACATAAATTTTATACTTAAGTGACACGCGGATCATTCATCTCGTTATGTGGTCAATAAATAGCCACTTGGTGAAAAAAGTAGTGCTTAAAGCAGAAATACTGCAAAAAGGCCATCGCATATGGCTTTGTATTGCGATAATCTCAGGGTATGTAAATCAACCAGATAGACCATGAAAACTGTATCTCGCTCACATAAATTAGATAACGTTTGTTACGACATTAGAGGCCCAATCGCTGCGCAAGCACGCAAAATGGAAGACGAAGGACACCGCATATTAAAGCTGAATATCGGTAACCCTGCCCCATTTGGATTTGAAGCCCCTGACGATATCGTAAAAGACGTTATTCATAACCTGCCTACGTCTCAAGGATATTCAGACTCGACAGGAATTTATGCTGCCCGTGTGGCCGTGATGCAGTACTACCAGCAGCGCAACATTAAAGACATCCGTGTAGATGACGTTTATATTGGTAACGGCGTATCTGAGTTAATTATGATGGCAATGCAGGCGCTACTTAATCATGGCGATGAAGTGCTTATTCCAAGCCCTGACTACCCGCTTTGGACAGCAGCAGTTAGCCTCTCGTCAGGTTCACCCGTTCATTATCGCTGCGACGAGCAAGCAGGCTGGTTCCCAGATATTGACGACATAAAAAGTAAAATCACCAGTAAAACTCGCGCGATCGTACTGATCAACCCTAACAACCCAACCGGCGCAGTTTACGACAAAGCCCTTTTACAAGATGTGGTTGAAGTCGCCCGCGAACATGGACTTGTTGTATTTAGCGACGAGATTTACGACAAAATTCTTTACGATGAAGCAAAACACACCAGTATTGCTTCACTGGCTGACGATGTTTTTTTTGTTACCTTTGGCGGTTTAAGCAAAAACTACCGTGTGGCGGGCTTTCGCTCTGGCTGGCTTGTAGTCAGCGGCAATAAGCGATTAGCGTCTGACTATATTGAAGGGCTTAATATTCTGTCTTCCATGCGGATGTGCGCTAACGTACCGTGTCAAAGTGCTATTCAAACTGCGTTAGGCGGCTATCAAAGCATTGACGACTTGGTGAAAGAAAACGGGCGTCTTCGCATTCAGCGCGACGTGACTACAGATATGCTAAACGGCATTGACGGTATTTCGTGCGTTAAACCTAAAGGTGCCATGTATTGTTTCGCCAAAGTAGATGAGAAGAAATTCAACATTCAAAACGACGAACAAATGGTGCTGGACTTATTAAGCTCTGAAAAAATTCTGCTGGTACACGGTCGCGCGTTTAACCTGACCGAAGGCACGTACTTTCGATTAGTATTTTTACCGCACAGCGATGTATTGGTGCCTGCTCTGCATCGTATTGGCAACTTCTTTAGAACGTATAAGCAAGGGGCGTAATGTGTCTGATAAAAGTCACTTTTTTGCGCACCTGGCGCGCTTAAAGCTTATTAATCGCTGGCCGCTAATGCACAACGTGCGCACAGAAAATGTGCAGGAGCACAGTTTGCAGGTGGCCATGGTTGCCCACGCACTTGCTTTAATAAAAAATAAGTTTTTTGGCGGCACACTAAACCCTGATCGTATTGCTACCATGGCAATATTTCACGACGTGTCGGAGGTACTCACCGGAGACCTCCCTACCCCAGTGAAATACTTTAACCCTGCGATTAAAGAAGAATATAAAAAGATCGAAAAAATTGCAGAGAACAAGCTAATTGAAATGGCACCAGAAGCATTTCGAGAAGACTACGCTGCGCTTATTGATCATCACTACCATAGTGAAGAAGAAGCTTTTATTGTGAAAGCAGCAGACGTACTTTGCGCTTACCTAAAAACGCTTGAAGAATTAGCTGCTGGTAACCAAGAGTTTAAGCTGGCTAAGAAAAGATTAGATAAAACCCTTAAAGAATATCATTCTGAAGAGGTGGACTACTTCTTAACGCGTTACGTACCAAGCTTTTCTTTAAGTCTTGATGAAATTACGCAAGACGATATGTGAGCGAGGCGGCTAACAGCCCATAAATCACTATACTGACGAATAGAAGTAGCATACACAGCAAGGCAGCGAGGTTTTTTTGGCAACAAGCGATTGGGAATTAGCATTACACGAGCGTCGTTTACCCCGTAGCGAAACAAGAGACGGCGATCATCGCAATCCATATCAACGTGATAAAGCGCGCGTTCTTCACAGCGCCGCCTTTCGTAGATTGCAGGCAAAAACCCAGGTGCTCGGTGTGGGGCTGAGCGACTTCTATCGCACTCGACTAACCCACTCTCTAGAAGCCGCCCAAATTGGCACCGGTATTACTGCCCAACTTTGGGTGAAATTTCCAGATATTGCCTCGACGTTAGCGCTTGATCCTACGTTAATCGAAACCCTCTGTTTGGCTCACGATATTGGTCATCCCCCATTCGGCCATGGTGGTGAAATTGCGCTTAATTACATGATGCACCAATACGGCGGGTTTGAAGGAAACGGACAAACTTTTAGGATCATCACTCAGCTAGAGCCCTATACCGCCGAACACGGCATGAATTTATGCAGAAGAAGCGTGTTAGGCTTGGTTAAATATCCGAATTTTATCGATGCCCTTCATAGTAAAGGACCTACGCCAGAGCGCCCTGTTTCACTTCGTCAGGTGAAGGCCCACGACTGGCATCCGCCAAAAGGTCTGTTTCGCTGCGATGAGCCCCTGTTCGACTGGCTACTTACGCCATTTAGCAATGAAGATAAAGATGGGTTTATGCAGTTTACTGCAAAACTGAATGCACACAGTAAAACGCAATTTAAATCGTTCGACTGCTCAATTATGGAACTGTCTGACGATATCGCCTATGGCATTCACGACTTAGAAGATGCCATTGTAATGGATATGGTCGACAAGCATCACTTTGTCGAGGATGTAACCACGCCGCTAAAAGCGCTAGATGTACCGTGGCTTTCAGACAATATAGAAGTGCTAACCAATAAGCTATTTAGCGCTGCACATCACGAAAGAAAAAATGCCATAGGCGCGCTGGTAAATAGCTTTATTACAGCTATTGAAATAAAAGGCGTTGAGGGTTTCGCTCACCCGTTACTGGCGTTCAACGCCGTAATGCCTGAACATTTTGCACAAGCCTTGGAGCTTTTCAAACGCTTTGTGTTTAACAAAGTAATACGCCGCCCCGATGTGCAGCTTCTTGAATACAAAGGACAGCTGGTGGTTATGGAGCTTTTTGAAGCCTTTGCATCAGATCCCGACCGCTTACTTCCCGAAAACACTCAAGTTCGCTGGCGTAAGGCCTGCGAGAGCGGCAATGGTATGCGCGTTCTCGCCGACTATATATCGGGTATGACCGATGAATTCGCATCTCGCCTATACAGTAATATCTTTTCACCTAAACAAGGCGGTATTCAAGATAGTCTGCATATGTAGATTGTTTTGTTTTTCCAAATTAATTGAAATGAAAAGACCGTACTCTCGGTCTTTTTTATTATGTTGAACTTACTCGTTACATTAACGTAGCTAAATGTACTGGGCGAAGTGACGACCATTTCTCATAGTCTTATCATAATTTAGGTGACGTAATGCCAAAACCATTTAAACCCTCAGTAAAATTAACTGATAACGACGTAACCAATGAAGACGTTTACAAGAGTCGCCGTTCATTGCTCAAATCTATGGGCTTTGTGGGAGCGTCTACGCTGTTGGCGAAGTCGGCAGGCGCTGCCGGTTGGTTTTGGGAAGATGAAGAAGAGAAGGCAGCGTTTAAGGGAAAGGCGCTGGAGTTTAGTCAGCCCCCTGAGTTTCAAATAACGGAAACCCGAACGCCTGAAGATAAAGTGACCAGCTACAACAACTTCTATGAGTTTGGCACATCTAAAGATGCACCAGCCAAAAATGCGACTGAATTTCAAACTAATCCATGGACGTTAAAAGTTGACGGGATGGTTAAAAACCCCATTGAGCTTGATCACGATGCCTTGACAAAGCGTTTTCCCCTTGAAGAACGCATTTACCGCTTGCGCTGCGTGGAAGCATGGTCGATGGTGGTGCCTTGGATTGGGTTTGAGTTGGGGGCGTTGTTAAAACAAGCCGAGCCATTAATGTCAGCCAAATATGTGGCATTTGAAACTTTATATGACCCTGAGCAAATGCCCGGTCAACGAAGCCGCTTTACCGGTGGTGGTATTGATTACCCTTACGTAGAGGGTTTGCGTCTTGACGAAGCCATGCACCCGTTAACGCTCATGTCGGTTGGTCTTTACGGGAAGACCTTGCCACCTCAAAACGGCGCGCCTATCAGGCTTGTTGTACCGTGGAAGTATGGTTTTAAGAGCATTAAGTCTATTGTGAGAATTCGCCTTACCGACAAGAAGCCGCCTACCACATGGAATCGACTGGCTGCCAACGAGTATGGCTTTTACGCCAATGTGAATCCAAACGTGTCGCACCCAAGGTGGAGCCAGGCCAGCGAGCGTAGAATAACCACAGGTGGGCTACTCGCCAGAAATCGCATCGACACCCAAATGTTCAACGGTTACAGCGAAGTCGCGCCGCTATACAAAGATATGGACTTGTCCCGTTATTACTAGCTGGTACGTTTTATAGGGCTACGAGCAAATAGCTAGCCCTTCTAACCAATATCTCATGACCGAAGCTATTAAACATTATTATTAAGTTGTTCATTTAATGCCGTTAAGAAAAAAACCATTTCGACTCTCTGTTTGGCAACGCCGCAGCCTAAAAGGTCTTATTCACCTTTTCGCATTGGGCTATATCGCCTGGTTGTTTTTTGCAGGGGTAACCGATCAGCTTGGTCCAGACCCTGTAAACACGCTCATCAATGAGACTGGAACCTGGGCAATTCACTTTCTTTTACTAACGCTTACTCTTAGCCCACTTGCTAAATGGCTACCAAGCCCAGAACCGATGCAATTCAGACGTATGATTGGCGTATACACCTTTGTGTACGCCTTTGCACACCTGCTCACATACATTGTGTTTGAAATCCAGCTTGATATGGCACTAGTGGCTAGCGAGATAGTAAGCAGGCCATACATCATTGTTGGCATGGCAGCGTTACTTCTTCTTTTTGCTCTCACCGCTACGTCGTTCAAGCGTATCCAGCGCAACATGGGAAAAAAGTGGCAGAAGCTTCACAACAGCATTTACCTGATCCTGCCCCTTGCACTACTTCATTTCAGCTGGTCGCAGAAGACGTTTTGGCAAGAGCCCGTTTGGTATTGGATGATTGGACTGATATTAATGAGCCCAAGAATGAAGCTGTGGTATGTGACGTATCAGAAGAAAAGCCAAAAGAAGTCGAGAGGCAAAAACGCAGTGGCGTGAGAAAACTAAAGTCGAAAACCTTTTAAACAAGTACGTAAAGCAGCGCAGCATAACGCGCTGTTTTACTGAGCGTTACCGCGAGAATAAAAAACCAAAACGGGCTTCTAAGTACACCTGCTACTAAAGTAATAGGGTCGCCAATAATAGGTACCCAGCATAAAAACAAGCTCCACTTCCCCCACTTTGTAAAGGTGTAGCTTGCACGTTTAAACGCCGCTTCGCTCACTTTTAACTTATCGGTCGCAATTTCTTTTCCGAACTTGAAGCCCAATGCATAATTAACCACCGAGCCAAGTACATTTCCCAACGAAGCAACAACAAGCAACAACACCCAGTTCAACCCACTACTGTATAAAGCACTAAGCACGATTTCAGAACTAAAAGGCAATATAGTGGCTGCCAAAAATGCCGATAAGAACATCCCCAAGTAGCCTAAATGTATTAATGCGCTCAACGCTCCTCCAGCTTTATACAGTAGTTTTCTATGTAAAATTCGCGCGCATCTTACCTTAATCGGAGTATGAATACTTCCTTCAGAATTCGATAGCACAAAAAAACCATTATCTTTTATGTAGTTACTGAGAAAACACCAATTTGTGTGAAAAAAGTACAACTAAATACTTGCCAAAGTCCTCCTTTAAGAATACTGTATACACATACACACTGTACAAGCAACCAGTATCAATCAATAACAATATTCCTGAAGTTCGATTTATGAACTTAAGGGCAAATGCATAAAGGGTTTTACTATGAACACATCTTCAGTTTCACGATTCAATGCTTTACGCGCTTCGGTTTCAAATGTTGTTCAACTACCTTTGCCGATAGAAGGGTTTCCTAGCGAAAAACAAGGTAATGGAAAAGGAAGTAACGACAAAGGTTGGAATTATCTGCTTTCAAATACGGTGTCGTTTTCGAAAACTGTAGATCACGCTATCCGTATTCAAAAACCTGAAAAAGAAAAAATGCCCGAATGGATCAGTAAGCTGATTACAGGTGGCCAGTGTAAAACACTGTATGTGGAAAACATTGATTTAGACCTTCAACCAACCGACAGTGAAATGATCAGAAAGCTGTGTGAGCTTTATTCTGTCAGCCTAGTGAATGTACGTGTTAACAGTATTAATGACGAACAAAACGTAGCATTAGGTCCTTGGTAATACAAAGCCTGTTTATGCTTACATTTTACGTTTGCCTGAGTAGCGGTGCGTAAACAAAACCTAAATATCTATTTTCATACAACTCTTTGGCTTGAAATCTCTGACATGTACCCTCTGGCATGGACCGCCAAGGAATCTTTGAATATCGGCAATATTTACGTCTAAAAAAGTTGGAGCTCACGCAACTTATACTTATACTGTAGCGCTTTGTTTTACTCTTAAACTGCGAGTTGTCTTATGCGCTGCTACTGTTGCTCATCAAAATCCTTCGACGAATGCTGCGGGCCTTTTATTAAGGGTGATAAACACCCTAGTTCTGCAGAGCAACTTATGCGCTCCCGTTTTTCAGCCTACGCTACAGCGCATTATCAGTATATTCTTGAAACCTACACCAAAGAAAAGCAGCAGGGTCTTTCTGTAGAGGATTTGGCGCAAAGCGCACAAGGTGCGACATGGTTCGCACTTAAAGTTCACCCCACTCTAGCGGCTAGCTCCGTAGATAGCTTGGTAGGTAACTCGGTCAGTAGTACTGAAGATAGTTCGATAGACAGTACTGTAAATGCTGACGCTAAAGTCGAAGCAGTAACCAACGCCGAGCCAATCTCTAAGACTAATTTAAAGTCCATCTCCAAACCCAATAATGCCATTGTTGAATTCACTGCTTACTATTTTGAAAATAAAAGCATGTATCAGCTTCACGAAACGTCGAATTTTAGTGTTGAAGACGGTAAGTGGCGTTATCACGACGGCGTATTACACGACGACTGCGGCAAAATTAAATACGGGAGAAACCTACCTTGTGTTTGCGGTAGCAACAAAAAATTCAAACAGTGCTGCGCAACTAAGAGCCGCTAACCCAATTGCAATAACTAACTGTACTCCCTTCCCTGCGCATCTTGATTGTTCACCTTTCCTTTAATTTAAAATTAAAGGTGAATTGAATACGTATGCATGATGTTTATTATTTGTAAACAAAATGTAAGCATTACTTTCATCTTTTATCTCGCTTCCACATAAAATAGGACACACTATGAAGATGAAGAAACATGCGGCTGGCGTTCTAATAGGCGCAGCACTGAGTACATTAAGTTATCAAAGCTATGCCGACGTTATACTACACGCATTTAACTGGACCTACGACGACGTAGCCGCAAAAGCCCAGGAAATTGCGGATCTTGGTTACACCAAAGTACTTGTTTCGCCTGCTTATAAATCGACAGGTGATCAGTGGTGGGCGCGATATCAACCACAGGACTATCGAGTTATTGATAACCCACTTGGTGACACTGCTGACTTTCAAGCGATGGTTAATGCATTAAATGCCAAAGGTGTAGAGACCTATGCGGATATTGTCTTTAATCATATGGCGAACGAAGCATGGAAACGTTCAGACTTAAACTACCCCGGAAGTGAAATACTACAGCAGTACTCTTCAAATCAGGGATACTACAATGGCATCACATTGTTTGGTGATGTAAGTAGCGGCCTTTTTGGCGGTGGTGACTTCCACGGTACGTATGATCAAGGTGGCCCTAAGTGCATTAGTAACTACAGCGACGTGGGCGATGTTCAGTACAATAGATTATGCGGCGCCGCGCCAGATCCTGGCTTGCCCGACCTAGACCCCAATAATTGGGTAGTAGCCCAGCAAAAAGCGTATCTTCAGGCGTTAAAAGACATGGGTGTAACCGGTTTCCGCGTTGATGCTGCAAAGCACATGACCAACTATCATATCAACGCGGTGTTCGACAGCAATATAAAAAACGGCGTGCATGTTTTCGGAGAAATAATTACCACGGGCGGTGCAGGCTCTAGTGAGTATGATAACTTCCTTGCACCTTATTTATCAGCAACAGGTCACTCGGCCTACGACTTCCCGCTTTTCGCGCAGATACGCAGTGCATTTAGCTTCGGTGGTTCGATGAATGCCTTAGTTGACCCAGGAGCGTACGGTCAGGCTTTATCAGGCGACAAGGCCATCACATTTAGTATTACCCACGACATCCCGCTAAACGACGGCTTCCGCTACCAGTTACTTGACCCTACCGACGAACATTTGGCAAATGCCTATGTACTAGGCCGTGACGGTGGTGTTCCATTACTGTACTCAGATAACAATGAAAGTGGTGATAATCGTTGGGTAGATTTGTACAAGCGTGATGACATCAAGGGTATGGTTAAATTCCATAACGGAGTTCAGGGCAGTGGCATGCAAGTGGTAAGTCATAATGACTGCGTTATTTTCTTCAAGCGTGACCATCAAGGCGTTGTGGGTATTAATAAATGCGCAGACGGCCAAGATATATGGGTAGATACATCTACGGACAATTTGTGGTGGTATAGAAATTACCGCGATACGTTAAGTAATGATGTGCAATATATTACAACTCAGTGGCACAAGTTCTATGTACCAGGAAGAAGCGCCCGAATGTGGCTTATGGAATAACCCACTGTTAACAAGAAAAGCCTGAACATCGATTGTTCAGGCTTTATTGTTAAGTTACCCACGTGTCAGGCTTGTAGGATCAGGGCACAAGCACCATCTTACCTTTCACTTCCCGGTTCATTACCTTGGCCATGGCTTTCGTTGCTTGTTCTAAGGGTAATGCTTCATCTACGACCACCTTTACCTTACCTTGCACATACCAAGTTAAAAGCTCTTGCATGTTTTCCGCAAAGCCTTTTGGATCGTGCTGAGTAAACGAACCCCAAAATACCCCCATGACTGAATAGCCTTTTACCAGCGCCAAATTAACCGGGAATTTCGGGATCTCACCGCCAGCAAAGCCAACCACAAGTAAACGCCCTTCCCATGCCATACTGCGGCTGCAAGCGTGGAATGTGTCACCGCCAACGCATTCATAAACTACATCGACACCTTTGCCGCCTGTGACTTCTTTCAGCGTTTCTTTGAGATCTTTTTCTTTGTAGTTAATTAAAACGTCTGCGCCATACTCTTTAGCAAGCGCCAGCTTTTCTTCTGTTGAGCAAACTGCAATAACTTTAGCGCCCATAATCTTGCCTATTTGCACTGCTGCTAAGCCAGTACCACCCGCTGCGCCGGTTACAACCAGTGTTTCGCCTGGCTGCAGTTTTGCGCGCTGCTTTAACGCGTGATGTGCTGTCGCATGCGCAGTTACAAGAGCAGCCCCCTCATTAACATGGATGGGATCAGGTAACGGCATAACATGAGTGGCAGGGATCAGCGCTTTTTCTGCGTAACCACCTAAGTTAGACAACGCAATAACTCGTTGCCCTTCTTTTAAATGGCTTACGCCCTCACCTACTTCAGATATGGTGCCTGCCACTTCATTGCCAGGAATAAACGGGAAGTCTGGCTGCATTTGATACAGACCTTGCACCAATAGTCCGTCTGGAAAGTTCACCCCTGCGGCTTCAACATTTACGACTACATGCCCTTTTTTTACTTCTGGGTCTGCAACGTCTTTAAATTGAAGTTCTTCAAGTGGTCCAAAAGATTCGCATACAATTGCTTTCATACTGTCTCCAGTTGCTTTGTTCGACGAGCACGCTATTGATAGCATGACATGTCATTAAATACGTTATATGGCGTTTATTCGCTTTGGTGAATGGTTTGGTTCGCAATTTGCGCCAGAGGTCGCACCATTGCGCCTAATTGCATAGCCTTCTCGCTTGACGCATTGCCATCGTGTGCGCGTTTTACCACGCCTTGTAAAATAGCGGCTAAACGGAAAAAACTAAATGCGAGGTAAAACGTCCAATTGCTAATGCCATCAATACCTCTTCGCTCGCAATACGCATTGATATATTCTTGTTCGCTTGGAATGCCTAACTGCTCTCTGTCTAAACCACCTAACCCAGCTGCGTGCGCAATGTCAGAGGGAAGGCGCAACTGCATACATTGGTAAGCCAAATCGGCATACGGATGCCCCAACGTTGATAATTCCCAATCAAGCACCGCGACTACTCTTGGTTTTTTAGGGTCAGACATATCAAACATCATATTGTCTAAACGAAAATCGCCATGGACCAACGAGACTTGACCATCATCTTTTGGCAGGTTGATTTCAAGATACTGAATAAGACTTTCAATTTCTTCAACATGCTCAAGTTCAGATGCACGATACTGCTTGGTCCACCTGCTTAGCTGACGTTCAAAGTAGCTGCCAGGCCTTCCATAATCGCGTAAGCCTGCGCTTTCAATATCTACGCTGTGAAGCGCTGCAAGCACCCGGTTCATTTCATCATACATGGCACCACGAGTAGCAGAAGATGCTATTTCAGGCAGTGCGCTATTCCAGAAAATGTCACCTTCAACATAGGCCATAATGTAAAACATGCTACCGATTATGCTGGCATCTTCACATAAATGGTACGCTTTGGGCACAGGCACTTCTGAGCCCTGCAACGCGTTGATAACGCGAAATTCTCGGTCAACTGCATGGGCCGATTTCAGTAATTTGCCCGGAGGTTGACGGCGTAATACATAAACGCCGTTATCCGTAGTAAGTTTAAACGTCGGGTTCGATTGCCCACCCGCAAATTTCTCAGCGCTTTTGACGTGCCCAATACTCGGGCACGCAGAAGATAAATACGAATTCAGCACTGCTAAATCTATGACATGTGGGGCTTTCGCATTGTCTTTAGACACATTCACTCCTTACCCGTAATTTTTTGTATTGTTTATTTACAACACTGACTTATTCAGCGACTGCTTTTTCAGCAATAAGATTACGACCTAACTGCATCATGTGAACCTGATCAGGGCCATCTGCCAGCTTGATAGTACGCGCATAAGCGTACATGGCAGACAATACGAAATCTTGGCTTGTACCTGCAGCGCCGTGCATCTGAATGGCATGGTCGATAACGTTACAGGCCATAGTAGGTGCAACTATCTTGATAGCAGCGATAAGGTCGCGCGATACTTTGTTGCCATAGCGATCCATCTTATCAGCCGCTTTCAACGTAAGCAGACGCGCCTGTTCAATATCACAGTGCATCTGCGCAATGCTTTCTCTAACCGATTGCTGTTTTGACAACGGTTTGCCAAACGCCACTCGGCTTTCAACTCGTTCACAGGCCATATCGAGCGCGCGCTGTGCACAGCCAATAAGGCGCATACAATGGTGAATACGGCCCGGGCCTAAGCGCCCTTGCGCGATTTCAAAACCACGCCCTTCACCAAGCAGTAAGTTTTCTGCCGGTACACGTACGTTTTCAAACAAGACTTCAGCATGACCAATAGGCTCGTCGTAATAGCCCATTGCTGCCATTGGGCGAACAATAGTTACACCCTTGGTGTCCATAGGAACTAAGATTTGAGACTGCTGCTGGTGACGAGGCGCATCGAAATCAGTTTTGCCCATTACCACCATAATTTTACAGTTTTCATTCATAGCACCGCTGGTGTACCACTTACGGCCGTTGATAACGTATTCATCGCCATCGCGCTTAATGGAAGTTTCGATGTTTGTCGCGTCACTTGATGCCACTGCAGGCTCTGTCATAGCAAAGGCTGAGCGTATTTCCCCGTTTAAGAGAGGCTCTAACCACTGCTTTTTCTGACTCTCGTTACCGTATTTCGCCAGCACTTCCATATTGCCGGTATCTGGCGCACTACAGTTGAAGATTTCAGAGCTAAACAAAACTCTGCCCATTTCTTCACAAAGTGGTGCATACTCTGCGTTAGTCAAGCCCGCGCCATATGGCTTATATTCCTCAGGTAAAAATAGATTCCAAAGACCCGCTTCTTTTGCACGCTTTTTCAATGTATGCATCATTTCAGGCGTTTTCCAACGACCTTCGCCATTGTTGGCAGAGCCATTTTCTACGGCGTGAATGTATTCCTTTTCAATTGGATACACTTCTTCTTTCATAAACGCTTTTAGTTTTTCTAAAAGTGCTTGGGTCTTTTCATTATATTCAAAGTTCATAACTGCCCCATTTAGCTGTAGGTAATGGCGTGTAACCTGTCAATCACATCCAGGTGAGGTACGCTGTTGAAGTTATTAAGGTGAACGCCTCGCGCATTGGCAAAGCATTGAGAAAAACTGGCATTTCGGATCTGCAAATTCATATTTACAACGGTGGCCGCATCGTAGCCAAGAATGTGTTTGAGCATCATGGCAATTGCACCGCCAGAACTCACAACGAGAACACGCTTCGCATCTATACTTTGAAGGTGCGTGAGCATACTGTGAACTCTGTCTTCGAACTGACCCCATGTTTCATCAAGGAGTTCATGCGCCAATTCGTCTTGCGACCAGGCAAGCATTGCTTTTTTTAGCAATCGGTAATATTCAGAAGGCGAAGCACCTTCAGGTACTTTTGCTTCTGGGTAGCGTGTTAAATAGGCGGTAGCCACTGCCTGAAAATTGAATTCATTCAGTGCACTATTCACTGTAACTTCAGGTAGCGTATAGTCTTCAGTAGCAATACCCGAGGCAATACCGTCTTTGGTTTCGTGATGCCTAACCATGTCGCCAGAGAAAACTGCATCAAATTCAACATTGCGATGCTTGAAATAGTCACCAAGCCAAATGGCCTGTTGCCCACCCAGTTCACTAAGTTTGTCATAGTTCGCTTTGCCAAAAGACGCTTGACCATGTCGCACTAAATAGATGTCTGTCATACCGCTGCCTGATGTTATTAATATGTTAACTTTCAACCAACATACTAAGGAAAACAGCGATATAAGTTTAATTGATATTTTGAATGAGTATGCATCATGTGAAACTATTCACTGCCAAATATCCGTTCGCTTTTTGCACGTTACGAACAAAATTTGACATGATAGCTTCAAATGCGTGCAATATATGTTCATTAGATTGTATAGTGAAAAAGCACTACACGACGTCATAGGGAAGTTGGCGTATTTAAAATGTAAAGGACTGTACGCATTTGGACGCGACCTTGTCGTGATTAATTTTGTTTAAAGCCCCCCGCTTTTGAAAAATAAAAAGAACCAAAATGAAGTCACTTACACACGCTTTGTCTTGTAATAGCTTAAGCATATCTACACCACAAAACGCCATTACGCGTTGCCTGTGTAGTTCGCCGTTTATTGCCTCTATTGTTTCGTCGACACTTGCTTTGGCTCCCCACGCTCACGCCGATGAGAATGCTCTATCTACTCCGCATAACAAAAAGGCGCTGGAACACATTGTTGTACAGGCGCAAAAGACCAGTCAAAACTTGCAAGATGTGCCCGTTGCGGTCACTGCGCTTTCAGGTCAAGACCTAGTTGAAACAGTTAGCCGAGATGTGTTTGACCTGCAAAACTACGTACCTGCCTTTGGCGCGTTTCAAAATCAAAGCGTAACAAATTCAGGGTTTTCAATACGCGGCATTGGCACGTCTTCACAAAACTTCGGCTTCGAGTCTTCGGTGGGTTTATACGTAGATGGTGTGTACCGTGCACGACAAAACGCGTTAATAAACGACTTAGTCGATATTGAATCCATAGAAGTGTTGCGTGGGCCACAGGGCACACTATTCGGAAAGAATACCGCCGCTGGCGCAATGACGTTAACTACGGTCGCACCTTCACACGACGAACGCGACGGCTTTGCCGAAGCCATCATCGGCAATGATAACTTGGTTCGTTTAAGCGCTGGCTCGTCGTTTTCGCTAATCGACGATGTACTCGCCATGCGAGTATCTGGCTTTAGTTCTCACAGTGACGGTTTCATTACCGACGAGCGCAGCGGACAAACCCTAAATAACCGTAACCGTTCTGCGATAAAAGCACAGTTGCTTTACACTCCAACAGATGAAATTAGCGTGCGACTTATTGCTGATTACGGCGAGCTAGACGAACGATGCTGCGGCGCACTTACTTTTCAAAACAACATTCAGGCTAATGACATAGCGGGTAAATTCGGCACTGATGCGCTGCTGCTACAACCGCCGTTTAATGCAACTATTTACGGGCGCGATAACTTTTATGACTATAAAACCTCGCTGTCGCAAACTCCCCTTTCAAAAATGAAAGACAAAGGACTATCAGTTCAAGTAGATGTGGCTTTAAACAAAGCATGGGATTTTGTGAGCATAAGCGCGTACCGCGCGTTTGACAGCTTAGATACGGTAGATACCGACTTTTCTGATGCGGACCTTCTTACTGCCACTAACGACGCCAAGCAGCAGTCGTTTTCTCAAGAAATTAGATTACATTACACCAGTGAAGATGTGCGCGGTTTAATAGGTGTTTACTATTACAGCCAAAACTTAGATCTAACCTTTGATACTACCACGCAAGATGATTTTAGTGCGTTCTTTAATGCCGCCGCGCCCGATCTGCTGCCTTTGGCTAACGCCATCAACGAGCTATCTGCAGTTACATCAGGCTTTATTGCGCCTGCTGCAGCACCCGCGCCGTCCGGTACTGCTTTCGCGCACAGCGCCTATCAAGAGCAAGATAGTATTGCTTTATTCTCTCAGCTGGATTGGCTGTTAAACAGTGATTTCACCTTAACAACGGGCTTACGCTATACCCGCGAAGAAAAGTCGATTGTCGGAGCCTACGATGAGCAAGGGCCTGGTATTGACGGACTAACTCAAGACCCAGCGCAATGGCCTAATGTAGGTCGTGCTGTATTTGGGTTACAAAACATCGCTGCTGCGTTAGCGGCGGGACAAGCCCCTACAGCACAGTCCCTTAACGCTATCGCACCATTTCAACAAGCGGGCTGGGGGTATTTTTTCTTGGGGTCTGCAGCGGTTATGCCGCGACCTGACTTAAACGAAGAGCTTGATGATTCACAGTTAACCGGCACGGTAAAACTGGCTTATCACCCTAATGACAACACACTAACGTACGCCAGTTTTGCGACTGGTTACAAAGCTGGCGGTACGAATACCGACAGAATTTTACCTTCGCTTAGCCCGCTTTTTGATGCTGAAAAATCTCGAAGTGCTGAAATAGGTATAAAACACGATTTTGAAGAATACGGCGTGCGCGTAAATGCTGCGGCGCACTATACACAAATTAGCGACTTTCAGGCGACGACCTTTACCGGAACGGGGTTCAACCTGCAAAATGCGGGCGATATCATAGTCAAAGGTGTAGAACTTGAAGCAACTTGGCTAATGACTGAAAATATCGAATTACACGCTGTTGCATCGCGCACATTGGCGAACTTTGATGAGTTTAAACGCGGTACGTGTTGGGTTGCGTACACGTGGCACACGGGCATTGACGATCCGGGCCGTGTGGAGCCGAACGACCCGTTCTGTTCAAGAGACGGAGACCGCGTAGGCTTCGAGCCTCAGAACTCACTATCTCTTATGCTGAATCACTATTTCGAAGTTGGGAATTATCCAGCCTCCGCCAGTATTGACTACCAATACACGGGCGACGTATTTCTTGATGATGCGAACGACCCGTACAAATACGCTGACGACTTTTCATTATTTAACGTTCGCGTAAGTTTCACTATCCCACAATGGGATAGCGAAATTATTGCGTGGTCGCGCAACGTTTTCGATGAAGAGTACGTTGCACGAAGTGGCTTTGATGTACCCGTACAAACCGGAAAGATCATGGCCTACCCAGGCGCGCCTAGAAGCTTTGGCGTTACCTTCAGAAAGTCTTTCTAACGCTTTAAATGCGTAGGTTTGGTATGAAACACCGCATGGCACTGAGCAATAACAGACAGCGCTATATGCTCAGGTAGCTCACCACCAATGTCGAAACCAGCGGGGCTTGCAAAATACTGAGTAAAGTTGGTATCGCCAAGCCCGGCTAAATCCATAATTTCCTGCTTACGGTGCAGTGGCCCGAGCATTGCCGTATAGGTTAACGATTGCTTGCTTAGCACCTGCAGCGCCTTTGCATCAATTTCACGGTGATGGGACATAAGCACTGCTGCTTGAACGTTATGTTCGCCCATGTGAAGACGTAAGCCTTCAGTAGACGGGTCTTCAATCAAGTAATTTACCTCGGGAAAATGTTCAAGTCTTGCTTGTGCAGGCCTTGGATCCCAAAGGCTGACTAAATAGCCCTGCAAACTAGCAAGCTTAGTCATAAAGGTAGCGTCGTACCCACCTCCAACAACAAGTAGGTGGATAGGCGGCAGCATCAAAACCGACAAGATGCGCTTGCCATCAACGGTGTCTAGCACAGCTTTTCTAGGTTTAGCAGAATGGTCTTCCAATTCCGTGCAATCACCCAACGTACCGTCTACAGCGCAGCGCCACTCACACGCTTTTCCGTTTGATAAGCTTTTGCTAACCACATCCAACGATAAATACTGGTTACTCTCGTTAACTGGTACGAGTGCCAAGTGCACCACACCGCCGCATCCAACACCTAGCTTAAACGCGATGTCTTCTTCATCTTCATCGTCGTAAACCGCGGTACGACTAACCCCGTCTGTCATTACTCGCTGGGCTTTTTTAACGATGTCACTTTCTAAGCAGCCACCGCTTAATATACCTAACTGATGCCCAGCGTCACTAAACAACATCATGGCGCCTGCTTTGCGGTAGCATGAGCCTTCGGTTTTAAAAATAAAACCTAACACCCACTTATGTTTGTTTTTAAGTGGAAGCCACTGGGCCAACAAATGGTTAACGTGATTACTCATAACTACCTCTAAACCCGTTTAACTTGCTTATTGCTGTGATGCCGCTTGGGAAATAAATGCAGCCAATGTTGCTGGCTCTTGTGCCCCGGCTACGCCCTGATTACCAATGACAAAAGTAGGTACACTTTGGATACCGCGCTGCATCCAAAGGGCTTCTTCCTCGCGCACTGCTTGCGCGTATTTTTCACTCTTAAGCGCTTGTTCAGCTTCAGACTTATCAAGGCCAACCGTTTGTGCCAACGCTACTAGAACACCTAGATCATTAATGTTTTTACCGTCTGTGAAGTAGGCATTAAATAAGGCCAGCTTCATTTCTTCTTCAAGGCCGTTTTCTGCAGCAAAGTGAATAAGTTGGTGAGCCTTAAACGTGTTCTGCATGCGAGAGTCGTCAGTAAAGTTAAACGAAAAGCCTAATTGCTCGCCCGCTTCTACTAACCGTGCTCGGTTCTGCGCGCTTTGCTGCTCACTAATGCCGTATTTTTCCATTATGTGCTCGCGAAGGTTTTGCCCTTCTTCTGGCATATTGGGGTTTAGCTCGAAGGGGTGAAACTTAATATCCACTTCAATGTTATCAAGGGTTTTAATGGCTTCTTGCAAACGCTGGTACCCAACAATACACCATGGACATACTACGTCAGAAACCATATTAACTGTTACACTCTGCATACCGCTCGCACTTTGTACACCTTGCTCATTTGCTGCCATGATAGGCCTCGCTTTATTGATTTCATGAAGATATAAGGGCTTAGATAAGGTTACAAAAAGAAACTTCAACCCCACACTGCGATTATTTCGTCGCAGTTACATCAGTTTCTGCTGTGACTTTTGTTGTCGTGCCCATTGTGGTGCTGTAAAGCGTGGAGAGTTTTTCAAGGGCTGAGTGTGCCCATATTTCATAGCCTTTCGTGGAGGGATGAAAGCCATCTTCTGCCATCAAACCACTTTGCTGAATATCCGTCATAGTTCCGCTCACATTAAGTGCACTAACATATAATATGTCTGCGTTAGCCCGGGCTGTTACGCTATCAGCCAAAGCTTGGTTTAGTATCCACGCGCGGTAACCTAATAGTGCACGCAAAGGTTGCGGAAGCGCTGGAAAGCAATGAATTGGCGGTAGCGCAGTAAATAATATTGTTTCGCACCCAAATTTATCTGACAGTAGCGTACTAATAGCATCGATGTTTTGTCGCCACCGTTTCAACGGTACAAATTTGGTCACATCGTTAACACCAATAGAGACGAGCACCGATGAAAAGTGCTCGGCAGGCATTTCATGAAGAAGCTTGAGCACATCTTCACTTTTAAAACCTGTTTTAGCATTCAACGTCACTCGCGTTGGCCCATGCTTAACAAGGTTTGAGTACAGCAGACCTGTGAGTGCCCCCATTTGCGTCGTTGCACCAACACCAGCGGCGGCAGAATCGCCTATAACCAAAACGTTATTAGTTAGCAGCAATTTACTATCGGCAGAGGTTAATACCCGCTCGCCGTCGGGCTCTGGTAGTACAGCGGTCTTCTTCCTCACCCACAATGCTTGAAGCAAAATGACTGGAAGAAGTAAAACAATTATCAGGTTTAATACCAAAACCTTGAAGTAGATCAAATCAGCCTCCTAAGCAATCCATTAAGCTTTAACCATCGAATTGAATTCGCGCCTAGATATCTACATATGAGTGCAGAGCCAATATGACAATAATTGCCGTACAACAACGACCTGTATCAATCATTACCAAATATGCGTTGAATGCTCCTCGCTATACCTCTTACCCTACTGCACTTAAATTTGAACCGCTACAAGATGACATACTTCCACAAGCACTTGCAGTGTCAAAAGCGCCGGCAGTAAGTCTCTACGTGCACATTCCATTTTGCAAAACGCTATGCTACTACTGTGGCTGCAATAAAATGGTGACGCGTCACAATGAAAAAGCGGACGAATATTTAGATTACATAGAAAAAGAAATTCTGTCTAAGCGTTATTTAACTGACGGCAGGCGTGCAGTTTCTCTGCACTTGGGTGGCGGTTCACCCAGTTTTTTGAGCGAGACTCAGCATACTTATTTAATGTACCTGCTTAAGAAACACTTTACCTTTGAAGCAGGTGCTGAACTGTCAATTGAGTTAGATCCCAGAAATATCGATAAACGCTATCTTCAAAACTTAAAATGTCTCGGCTACACACGCATTAGCTTTGGTTTACAAGATACTGATTATAATGTTCAGAAAACCATAAATCGCATACAAAGCACGTCTCACATTGCCGATTTAGTATTCGAGGCTCGGTCGCTGGGTTTCGACTCAGTCAACTTAGATCTAATTTATGGTTTACCGAATCAGTCAATTGAAACGTTTTCATCAACCATCGCCGCAACAAAAGCCATGATGCCAGATCGTATTTCGCTTTTTAGCTATGCACACCTTCCCGAGAGGTTCGCAGCGCAGCGTAAATTTGCTGAAGAAACACTGCCAAGTAGTGAAGAAAAAGCGGCGCTTTACAAGCTTGCCGTTAACAGCTTTACAAACATAGGTTATGAAATGATTGGTCTTGATCATTTTGCCTTAAGCAAAGACTCACTGGCCATTGCGAAAAATAAAGGCGAGCTTCACCGTAACTTTCAAGGGTATACCTTACGTGGCGACGCTGACCTTATAGGGTTCGGCGTATCAGCCATTAGCACCGTAGGTAATGCCTTTGCGCAAAATGCTAAGGAGCTAAAAGAATATTACCATCGCTTAGACAACCACCTGCCCAATGCAAAGGTTGGGCTGTCATTAAGTGTCGACGACCTTATTCGCAGAGACGTGATTTCTAGCTTAATGTGCAATTTAGCGGTAGACAAGCAAGCAATTGCCGACAAGCACCACATCATTTTTGATGAATACTTTGCTTCAGCCTTAAACAACCTTGAAGAACTTAAAGAAGACGGGCTTATCGAAACAACATCTCGGTATATTCGAGTGCCAGAGTCTGCTCGCATTTACATTCGGGCTATTTGTGCGCGTTTCGACGCTTATTTGAACGCAAGTGAAATACTCAGTAGCTATTCCAAAGCCATTTAAACCTAGGGCAATTTAAACCGCGCAATCACTTGCATCCCTACATCAAGCTTAAGACGCGATAGAGAGATACAGCTAATGCTGGCATATAGGGTTTGGTTACTGCCTAGTACATCAAGTTTTAACAACACTTTCGCGCTGTTTACGGTCGCTAGCTTTTTAGAAGTTAACTTTGTATCTGTGAGTTCTGTATCGGCGTTATTTTCTGGCTCGTTCAGGGGACTGAGTGGATTCGCCACGGGTTCGATGCTAGATATAACACATGGCAGCGCATTTAAAATACTGATTGTGCTGGCATTGCCAAAGTCAGCAATATTGGTATCGATACTTACATCACAGGCTTTAACTGCAAAACGAACAAAAACTTTTTCACCGCTTTGCTGAGGCAAATAGGACACTGATTCTGCAGTGACGAATATCTCTTGCCCCGCTACCTCAACGCGCTCAATACCGTTTTCCGACTGGCACTGCTCATTGCCTTGTAAGGTTAGAGCATTTTGATCTTGTTGGGTTTCGCTACCGTGTTTGTAGCTGACAACGGCGTTTTGTGACTGGTTGCTGTCATGTGCTTCGCTTTGCGCAGTAACTTTAAATCCCTCAAGTACGCTAGACGGTGTCGCAAATCCCTCTTTTGCGAATACTTGAGTCAATACATCGCGCGTTTTTCCACAAAGCTCGGTGCGGCCTTGGTCAATAAAAACCAACTCATCGCTGAACAAGGCAAGGTCATCTAAATCGTGAGAGATTACAAGGCAGGTGAGCTTCCCCGACACACACAAATTGTTCAAAAACTGGTAAATTTTGCGACGGGTGAAGATATCAATTGCGCTTAACGATTCATCGAGCAATAACACATCTGGCCCATTGACCAACGCACGCGCAATCGCGACCCGCTGCGCTTCACCACCAGAAAGCGCTTGAACCGGCTTATCGATTAAATGATCGCAATAACAGCCGCGCAAGCACGCGTCGATAGACAATGCATTAGGGCTTGCGTGACGCTGCGCGAGAGCTAAATTACCCCGCACATCGGTATGGGGAAATAACATAGGTTGCTGAAAAACGATACCGACCTTTTGAGAGGTCCACGGCGTTTGCACACTTGCGCTTTTTTCTACGCCAGCTAGGGCGCGAAACAAGCTGCTTTTTCCCGCACCTGATGGACCGGTAACCCCAATGAATCGGCTTTGTGGCAGCAATGAGATTTGTGCGTTAATGCGATTTGGTAGTAGCGCAGATATTTGCATGTTAACGCGCCTCATCACTACGGGTGACACCGTTAAAACGATAGAGCGCCGCGAGCATCACGAATGAAAAAATCAAAAGGGCCAACGCAAGGTTGTGTGCACTGCTATATTCCAGCGCTTCTACCTGTTCATATAGCGCGATAGACAGCACCTGAGTTTCTCCAGGAATATTGCCACCTATCATTAATACTACGCCAAACTCGCCTATGGTATGTGCAAAGCTTAAGCCTAATGCCACCACGATGGGCGCTTTGCTTAAAGGCAGCACTATTTTTATAAACGCTTCAAAAGCCGAAAACCCCAGCGTTTTTGCTACATCTAAATAACGGTTATCCAATTGTGAAAAACCGCTGTACAAAGGCTGTAGAGCAAAAGGAAGGGAGTAGATAACAGACCCCAATACCAAGCCTTCAAAGCTAAATGCTAAAGTACTCCCGGTTAGGCTTTGCCATCCCTGCCCCAACGCACTTTGCGGTGAAAAAGCAATAAGTAGATAAAACCCCAGCACAGTTGGCGGTAACACCAAAGGCAACGCGAGTATCGCCATCACCAAAGGCTTAGCTTTGCTCTGCCATTTCGCTAAAAACCACGCTAGCGGCAATGCGATTAACAACAGCAAACCACTGGTTATAAAGGCCAGTTTTAAGGTGAGTAATATGGCTTCAAGTGTCGATGCCCCGAAGAATTCTGTGAGCATACTTAGTTACCGACGCCCGATGCAATGGTAGGTTCATAACCCCATTCAATTAAGCTGTGCTGCACCCCTTGCGACATTAAATACTGTACGAACAGGCTGGGTGATGACACTCCATTAGCGTCACTCAAACGAAACGCTCTGGTTGTCTCATTGTCGCCTTTGTGAACAGGCTCATCAACTGGCGCTGTCACATTTTTAATTGGAAGTGGCTCGAACAGATTCGGTGATAGTGTAGCTACCGTTTTACTGTTAACCACCAACGACTGAATGATGGGTTGATACAAGGTTTCAGGTACGGGGACGATAACCGTAACAGCATCGGCGCTTTTGGTATTCACAACACTGTTAAAATTAGAAGGCAAATTAGAGGATAAGTCTGCGGGCAAATCTAAGGCCAATGAGTACGCAACGAACGCCCCTTTCACGCTGCCCGTGGTGTAAAACTGCAAGGTTTGTAGCACGTTTTTACCCATCACTCTGTGAGGTAAAAACTGTTGCCATAAGGATAAGTTTTGCAACGCCTGTTGCGCAGCATCACCATAGGGAGCCAGTTTAGGGTTTGCGATAGCTACCTTGTTTTGAGGGTTTTCCATTAATTGAACAAGCTGCCTCGACAAGCAATCGGTAAGCTGAGCGTTTATTTGTGCAGTTGTGTCTCCAGTAGATGAGCGCGCGATTTGCTCGCAATTCCTTTTACCGGATGTTTCACGTGATGCCTCACTTGATAAGTCGCCAGCATAGACAAACGCAAGCTTGCCTTTAGCGTAATCCACCAGATTGCCGTGGTGAACTACGTTGTTATCCACCAACGCTTGCGGCCTAGCGCGATCTGCAGATAGAAACACGTCGAAGCTAGCACCATGTTGAATTTGCGCATACAAAGTACCGCTAGAAGATACCGTTACCGCGACATCTATGCCGGTTAGCTCAGTAAACTGCTCGGCAATACTCTTTAGCGGTTTTGCAAAGTTTGCCGCAACGGCTACGTTAATTTTTTCGTCGCGCTTGAAATTTACTGACTGGTTTTGTTTTTCGTTACTAATAACGCTCCCTTCATTTACATTATCATATGCCGCTTCAAAACTACCCGCATGTGCTGCAGAGCTGGAAAAAAACGTAACATCTGGGACTACACTTGCACTTGCACTTGCGCTAACACTTACCAAAATAAGCATGGCCAAGTTAACAAAACTTGAAAGTCGCATTGCTAAAGAAAAGAGCATTACTTTTTGCGCATCCACTTAAGTGCCGCTTTATCGTCAGATGCTTTCGCCTCAACCCATTCAGATTTATCGCCCTTAAATTCTTTTTTCCAAAGCGGTACCGACTGTTTAAGCATATCCATTAAGTAGCAGGCAGCGTCAAACGCCGCCTGACGATGGGGAGCGGCGGCACCTACCCATACAATTTGTTCGTTGTTGTGTATGCGCCCTACTCTGTGCAGTGCGCCAGCACTGTTAAGTGAAAAGCGTTCGCTCGCTTGTTCAACAAGAAGCATTAACGCTTTTTCAGTCATACCCGGGTAATGCTCTAATTCGATGCCGTCTATGTCGCCAGCGTTATTAAAATCTCGCACTAGCCCAGTAAAAGTAACAATCGCGCCGGTGTTGCCGCAGGCCTTCTCATCTGCCGACTGTTTTAGCCTAGCGTAAAGCTCTCCTTGGTCGAAATCTTCAACTTGAACTAGCGCGAACATAGCTAGCCCCCTGTCACAGGTGGAAATAGCGCCAGCTCATCACCGTCGCTAAGTACTGTTTGGAGATCGCAAAGTTCTTGATTACAGGCAGTAAGCACACTGCCCTCTAGTGCTAATGCCCACTTGTCACTACGCGTTTTAAGCTGCGATATCACGGTCTCAATAGTGCTGCTCTCGCTTAGATTAAGCGCGATATTGTCCTCTCCCGTAATCTCTCTGGTTTGTGCGAATGTTTTTACCGTTACCTGCATGCTTTGCCTGTTATCTACGTTGTTAAGGTTGCTTTGTGCGCGCTAATTAATCTTTCCAAGCCTCGGAAATACGTTGAGCCTAAAGTGCGTTGCGTCTTGAATGCGTGTACGCTTTATGCACGTCATTTTTTAGCTCACTGGCCTTTGTGAAAACTAGGTGTCGGACTGCCAATGGCCTGTCTTACCGCCTTTTTTCTCCAGTACCCGTACCCCTTCCATATGCATGCCAGGGTCGATGGCTTTGCACATATCAAACAAGGTTAACAGCGCCACATTTACACCCGTGAGCGCTTCCATTTCAACGCCGGTTTTACCGCTTAGCTTACAATAACAGGTGGCTTGAATTCGATTCTGATCGGCCTGAATGTCAAAATTAATATCCACCTTTGACAGTGCCAATGGGTGACAAAGAGGAATAAGATCGGCGCAGCGTTTCGCCCCTTGAATACCCGCTACACGGGCAACTGCAAATACATCACCTTTTGCAATTTTTGATTCAGAGATTTGGCGAATAACGTCTTCGCTTACGTATAAAAAACCTTCTGCTGTGGCTTCTCGCTTGGTAACGTCTTTGTCGCTAACGTCGACCATATTGGCTTCGCCACCAGCGTTTAAATGGCTAAAGGTACTCATGCTTCCACCAGATGCTTCACGAAATTACACGGTCTAAAGTCGGCATCAAGCTGGCTAGAAATAATTTTTTCCCACGCAGTACGACACGCGCCTGTTGAGCCTGGTAAGCAGAAAATAACCGTATTATTAGCAAAGCCCGCAACCGCGCGAGACTGAATGGTTGATGTACCAATCTCTTCATAGCTAATTTGACGGAATAGCTCGCCAAAGCCGTCGACTTCTTTGTCGAACAATACACTGATGGCCTCTGGCGTTGAGTCACGGTGGGTGAAACCTGTACCACCGGTAATTAATACGGCGTGAATGTTTTTATCGGCAATCCACTTCGACACCACGGCGCGCTGTTGATAAATATTGTCTTTCACCAAATCGCGATCGTAAAGCTTATGGCCAACCGAGGTAAGCGCCTCTTTCAAGTAGTCTCCCGACTTGTCGTTTTCGAGGGTGCGCGTATCTGAAATAGTGAGTACGGCAATATTAAGGGGTTGGCTGACAACTGACATATGAAATCCTAATTTGATATGCGACATTTTGGCGGTTTTTGATAAAGTACCAGCCAAAATACTATTTGGTAATCACTTTATAAGGGTGCATGCCATGAATTCAACAACTAAGTTGGCATAAACTATGTCTAAAAGCCTAACTAATCAGCAGGCTATGCGTTATAACCGCCATATCGTGCTTCCAAAAGTGGACCTAGACGGTCAAGAAGCGCTGCTAAACGCCAATATTTGTATCATTGGTATTGGCGGGCTTGGCACCGCGGCTGCTACTAACCTTTGCGCCAGTGGCGTGGGCTCTCTTACACTTATCGACCACGACACAGTTGAGGCCACCAACCTGCCAAGGCAAACCTTGTTTAGCGAACAAGATGTAGGCAAAAATAAAGTAGAGGCGGCTAAAGCGCGGCTTAGTGAAATAAACAGCGACTGCGACATTACCGTAATAGCAGAACCGTTTTCGGCGCCCAGCTCTACTCAGCTTTCACGATTATTAAAACAAGCCATAGAGCGTGCTGACGTTGTGCTAGATTGCACCGACAATACAAACTCGCGAGATTTAATAAACCTACTGTGTTTTAAACTAAATACCCCGCTAGTATCGGGCGCGGCCATTCGCTTTGAAGGCCAACTTTTCGTCGCTATACCCGGTGAGAGCCGCTGCTATGCATGCTTACGGACGCTATTTGAATCGCCCGATTTAAGCTGTGTAGAGGCAGGTATATTCTCGCCAGTAGTAAATATTGTTGGTACTTACCAAGCTATGCTTGCCATGCAAGTATTGATGGATTTCGATAATATTCCTAAAAACACGTTAATGACGTTTGATGCTCTGTCGCACGAGTGGCGAAACTGGAAGCTACCTAAAGGCGTAGATTGCGAGCTATGTGCTTGTTAAGTTTATGTGAATTTGCGGCATGAATTCTAAAAACGTGATTAAAAACAACAGATTAAAACAAAGAACAAGACAGAAAATAGGTTGATTTAAATGACAACCCAAGTAGTGAAAAAACACATGGTAGTGGCGCAAAACGCGTCTGGACGTAACATGAACGTGCCAATTTATCGAATGAAAGGAGCGCGCCCTGGCCCCACCGTGTATATTCAAAGTTCTATTCACGGCGCAGAAGTACAAGGTAACGTGGTTATTTACCATCTCATTCAGCGCTTAAAAGACATGGATATTTGCGGCGAAATTATCCTAGTGCCCAACTGTAATCCCATTGGTACTAACATTAAAGCCGGTGAGTACACATTAGGCCGGTTCGATCCTGTGAACGGCACAAACTGGAACCGCGGCTACTTCTTCGATAAGGATGCAGTTGAGCATTTCGCCAAAACAGTCACCCGCGAAGAGTCTATTGAAGGCATAAAACAACGTTTTCGTGCTCACTTGTCTAACGCTATCGACAACAAGCTGGCTGAACCATGGGGCCTAGGACTAGCGCAGCAGCTTAACCTAAAGCTACAGCAAATGGCGGTCAACGCCGATTTCGTACTAGATCTCCACAACGGCCCGGTGTCTACCCGTCACGTTTATATTCCCGAGTACGCCAAAGACAGTGCTAAGCTGTTTAACATTCCCCATTGTATTTTTATTCCAAACGTATTTGCGGGGGCGTTGGACGAAGCGACGTTCTGCCCATGGTGGACACTGCAAGAAAGCATAAAAACTAATTTAGCGCGTGAGGTAAGCTTTAACGTTGAAGCGTTTACGCTTGAAATGGGTAGCCAAGAAGTTATCGACTTTAACGAAGGTAATATAGACGCCACCAGTATTCTTAGCTACTTAAACGCCAAAGGCGTATTGCACGAATGCGATGTTAAACCGAAAGTAATGCAGCGTTTAGGCGTGTATTTAAAAGACTATAAAACCCTGTTTACTAACTGGGGCGGCATGGTGGAGTACATGGCGAAACCAAGCCAAACGGTGAAGAAAGGCGAACCACTGGCGCAAATTTTAAATATTGACGATCTGGATACCGACAACGGCAGCAGGACCTTAGAAGCGCCTTGCGATTTGATCCCTATTCTACACTTCCCGTCGGCTTCGGTATTGAGTGGAACCCAGCTTTACAAGGTGTTTACTAATTATCGGGAATTGTAGGTTTTATCTACAAATAGATACGATGCGAACTTGGTTGCAACAAATTGGATTAGAGTTTGTTGCAACCGCCCTAAGGGAGTGCTTTCTCGCTGATTCATAAAGCAGCTACAAAGCGCACCTTTTTCACGAGAAAAATTGGCGAACTACGCAAGGGTCAATAGTCCGTTTTGCTAGATTCACTGAATATTTAGCAAGATAAAGCTTAGTTAATCCTATTTAGTACAAATTCGGCAATTTTTAAATCCTGAACTGCCAACCCCGTTAAATCTACAACCGTTGTCTCTGTTGCCATCGTTGGTCGCCTCCCCTTTGCGATTTCTGCTCCCAACTCGAACACTTGATGTTCACCGATAGCGGATGCACGAAGTGCTCTAGATACCTCACCACGTGTTAAACTTTGCTTTTTACTGTCCACAATAATTCTGGTGGCATTCACCAAAATATCTGTATCCAGCTCCTGCTTCTCGGGTGTATCGGAGCCAATTGCAATTATTAATGTTCCTGCTTGGATCATATTCTGGCTTAGTAACGGTCGGGAAGACGGGGTTGTGGTAATGATTAGGTTTGACTTCCCGGCCAACGACTCCAAGTGCTCGATAAGCTCTACATTATAACCTTCGACTTGCATGGACCGTCTAAAGCGTTCAGCAGCTTCCGTTGAACGTCCCCACACTATTATCTTTTTACATCCTGTCACTTGACTCACTCGCTTCACCTGAAGACGTGCCTGAATACCAGTGCCTACTACCCCAATGGCAGAGACCACGGCAGGAGCAAAATACTTGGCAACAATGGCGCCTGCAATTGCAGTACGATGGTCGGTTAAAATACCTTCATCTTGCAGTAAACATTTGGCTTCACCTGTTTCGGTGGAGAACAGCATCATCAAGCCGTTGCTGGACGGCAAGCCTAATACACTATTGCCATAAAAGCCTGATGCAACCTTAATCACATAATGAACTCCAGCCTTGAGGTAACCGCACTTAATATGTACTTCACCTTTCTCAAGCACTAGTTCACTTACAGGCGGGATGCACGCTAAGCCTTTGGAATAGTCAACAAATCCACTTTCAACATCAAGTAATGGGTCGAATTGCCTCAGCACGGTCAGAATTTCAGATTTAGTGACAATCTTCATGTTTACACCCCATATTTGTGCTTCATATAATGACTAATTCTCTCCAACCCTTTTTCTAAATGATCGCTAGGCGCGCCTATTCCTACTCTGAAGTAACCGTCTAAGCCATACACATCACCAGGTAAAATAAGCACGCTCAATTCTTGTCTAAACTCGTGGGCAAGTTCAGTAGAGTTAACTGGTAAATCATAACGAATAAATGCCATACCTCCTGCCTTGGGCGGTACAAACGAGGCCCAGGAATTTTCATCGACCCACTTACTAATTCTATTTAGATTATCTATTAAGAATTCTTTACTGCGGGTTAATACCTGATGCCGAAAGGTTGGTTCTAGCACTATATTCGCTACATATTCGCTTACAGCACTAGTGGTGATGCTGGTATAATCCTTACACTGCCACGTTTTGTAGATGTCGTCGGGTAGCCCAACTAGCCATCCTAGGCGTAAACCAGGCATCGCCATAGCTTTTGACAAGCCGCAGGTAATAATCGCCTTTTCATATTCATCTGCAAAACTAGGTAGTTCATTTCCATCAAACTCCGCACCTTTGTATACCTCATCAGCATGGATATAAATGTCGTGCCGTTTTGCAAAGTTCACCAATTCCTGTATTTGTTCAAGAGGCAGCGTAGATCCCGTTGGGTTGTTGGGATGACAAATAGTGAGCATCTTGGTGTTAGCCGATATACTTTTTTCTAGCAGTTCAAAGTTTGGTAGCCAACCGTCTTGTTCCAATAATGGAATTTCGACGACCTTCACCCCTAACGACTTAGCCCACCCAGCTATCTGCATGTAGTTAGGAACAATAACTATTAGCTCATCGCCTTTTTCAAGTAAGCTCATTACCATTAGAAAATTTGCTTCAGCCGAGCCATTTGTAACGATTACATTGTCAGAAGTTCGATTGCTGTATAGGGCAGCAATGCGCTCTCGAAGTTGCACACTACCATTAGTCCAACCGTATCCAAGTTCAATACTCAATAGCTCTTGTTGCTGCTCCTGATTGAGCAGTTCGTTTAATCGATATGGGTGAACACCGCTATCAGATAGGTTCAGTTCAACTAAGTTTTCATAGAGCGATTGGATTCGTTCAAGTGTAAATTCATCGATTTGCATGATTTGTCTTCTGTAGGTCAATTGATACTGCTCAGTGTATGCTTGACCTGCTAAGCGATGAATAACACAATAATTGAATTTCGCGCATTTAACTTTGTAAAACAAAGGAAAAGGCTGCGTTTACTTTGGAAAAATAAGATGGACAAGATTAACAGAAATATTCTACATATTTTGCAGTCTGAGGGGCGTATTTCCTTCTCGGAATTAGCGAAACGTGTCCACCTTTCCGCCCCCGCGGTTGCTGAACGCGTAAAGCGATTAGAAGAGGAAAGCGTAATTACTGGCTATACTGCAACAATCGATAGCCACAACATGGGATTACCTATTACAGCCATGGTTCAAGCCCGTGTATTTATTGGTAAGGAGCCGCAAATACTAGCATTTATGAAAGAACGGCTAGAGGTCGTTGAAGGATACAATGTGACGGGTGAACGCGCCTTCATTATGAAAGTAGCGACAGATTCAATGAAAGCACTAGACGGCTTTTTGGAAGATCTATCAATAATGGCAGAGTCCAATACAATGATGATATTGTCCAGCGTGACGAGGAAGCCGCTCACAATTTAAGTACAATTTATCCCATTCAAACCAATATCATGTTTAAACTCTCCACGTCCGTTAAACACGCCAAAACCAACATCGGTTGCTTTAAGCTGTAAATCTAAAACCCAGTCTGTTTGTTCAATTGGTTTTAATTCAAAACGGTGTAAAGGAAGTGGGCATTTTAAGTAAAAGTTATGATAAGCCTTTCCCAAAGCACCTTGGTCTAGGGTATGCACGTAAATAGTGTTTTTGCCTATTTCAAATTCTTTATGAAAGTAGTCTGTATTATCGGTTAACACCATATCCATTGCGACGTCAAAAAAACCTAGGTTAACCTGAATAAAAGCCACTACAGCGATAAAAATGTTAAGGATGTTAGAAACCCATTTATTTTTGAACAAAAGCTTAAGTGCACCTTTCTGCTTAAAAATCAGGTAAACACCTACACATACCGCTATCAATTTCACCCAGGCTACCATATCCCCGACCTGTGACATGAGCTTTGGGGAATGGTAGTTCATCCCCCACAAAACACTCCCATTAACGCTTTCAGCTAAAGGTATGAGAATTAGCAGTAGCCCAACAAATACAGGAATACGCCGTACCGCAGCATCCCTGTGCGGCATTGACGTTTTTTTACTACTATGGTTATGCATCAGCAGCGTCCTTGGTAGCAGCGCATTTTAAATCGGCTAACCTGGCGGTAGCGGCTCTACTTCAAAGGTACTTGGCCATGCCTTACTTGCCCAATAAGTATCGAACTGTTCTTTCAGTATTTCATACTGATTGTCGTCTGCTTTGTCGTCTAACCATTCGCTAAATTCAAGCAGAGCAAGTTCGGCTTCCATTCTTACTTCAGGCGCCAACTTATCGTTAGTTACTGCTTTCATCACTGCATTTAACGCCACTAACTGTAAGCGTTTTGCTAATGGGCTTTGTGACTTATTTTTATACCAGTGAACGTTAAGTATTTGCTTCACCAGCATAGAAACGCCTACTTTTTTGCGTCTGTCATTAGTGCTTCTTGTCTGCCACTCCAAGCGGTTTAAGCGCTCTGGGTGCAATAGTAATTCAAACGCAAAGTTAGATGCTGAAGCGGCGGCAGAAACAGGGTCTAACATTAACCCCATTTTGCCCTTAAAGTGCTCGCGAGTAATATCGTCGCCATACGCTGTCGGTGGAATAAGGGCGAGTACCGATTCAGGTATAGTCAAGTAGTCAGCGGTAGTAGCTGTAATTAACTGCTGCATAGCGCGTTGCTGCACTGCAGGCGCTACAAACTGTTGGCCCTGTGCTTTGGTATAGTCACCTTTGCGTTCGTATTCATACACTAAGCCGCCGACTTGCTTTGCAACGGCTTCTAACTGATAACGGTGGAGTAAGTAAATAGGCACTAAAGCATTTTCAAGCGAGGATAAACTGCTATTTGGGCTTAAGGTGTCTAAACCTAAATTGGCTAACGCCAGTTCGCGTACTTGTGAAATTTCATCGAAAGCATCTAGCGGATTGCTACCGTTTTCCCACATATGGCCGTTTGCCGATGCATGGCGACTACTGCGGGTATCGGGGTCTGACTTAAAACTTAAACCCTCATTACGGCCTTTTACGATAATTTTTGCCAAGGCTTCGGTTGCCTCTACGTCGCTGGCAAAATCTTGATAGCCATACGCTACGGCGTGAATATCCCATGCGCCTATGCCTTTATCATACGCGCCTTCCAAGCTAATTTTGCCGTTTTTAATACTAATTTTGGGATGAGGATAATCCATTACCGACGCACGGTTATTTTCACTTGCCGCAAAGTTGTGGGCTATACCCAATGTGTGCCCTACTTCGTGGGCTGAAAGCTGCCTAATGCGGTCTAAAGCCATTTTTTGCTGTGCAGTGGTGTCGGTGCTGCCGTCCTTATAAGGACTGGTTAGACCAAGGGCAATTAAATAATCTTGTCTTACACGCAATGAGCCGAGCGTAACGTGACCTTTGATAATTTCACCAGTGCGCGGGTCGACAACCGACGAACCATAAGACCAACCGCGCGTTGCGCGATGTACCCAGTTGATTACGTTATAGCGCACGTCCATTGGGTCGGCACCTTCGGGCAATACTTTCACCTGAAACGCATCTTTGTAGCCTGCGGCTTCATAGGCTTGATTCCACCAGCTCGCCCCTTCTTTAAGCGCGGTCATTACGGGTTCTGGAATACCAGGATCTAGGTAATACACAATAGGCTCCACTGCTTCGCTCATTGCAGCATGCGGGGTTTTCTTGTTTAAACGATGGCGGGTAATAAAACGCTGTTCAGTAGGCTCGCTGATAGGCGTTGAATAATCAAAGTAACTGAATTTCCAGTAGCCCGAGTACGGGTGGTACTCTCTGGGCGTGTAATTATCGTCAGGCAGAGCCACAAACGAATGATGCAAGTGCACCGACAAGCTTTCTGGGTCGGGCGTAACTTGCTGCACGTATTCGCCTGGCTTCTTACCTGCAAAGGTGACTAAAGCCTCTAATTCAGTATTTTTTTCAAAGCCTTTGGTTTTAGGTAAATACACGCCGCTTCGCATGTTATCTACGCTAAAACTGCCTTGGTTAGTTCCCGCTAAGCGATTGCCAATGCCATGGATATCGCTTAATAAGAACGGTGTGTAATCTATTAGACTGGCGCTGTCGTTTTTGGCTACCAGCGTAAAACCTGCGATAACCGAATCAGCAAAGGCTTCATCAATGCTCTGTTTCTCAGCGTCGCTGCCATGGGCTGCTCGGTATTTGGTGTTGTGCTGCTTTAATAAAACCTTGTTTCCAAATTTTTCAAATCTTACTAAACGCGTATTGCCTAGCTGGCCGCGATCAAGGCCAATGTCGTTAGACCCTACGCCGTACGGCAAACTACTTTGAAACAGGTATTCGGCGTGGTCTGTTGGCACCGCCAAGTAAACTTTGTCGCTTTCATCATCATAATAAACAGGAATTAAACCATCTTTTTTGGTCATATCGCTGGTGAATTCACCAATGCTTGGCAGCGCTGCCAATGCGGAAGACGTAGACACGACAAATAATACCGTAATCGCAATGGCCGATTTACCCGATGCTTTTACATGTCGCGCCGCTTTGTGAAAAATGTTCAATTGCAGCATGCAGTTAGTCCTTATTATTGTGAATTTCTAGCCTACCCTATGTGGTGGCTTTTGCCCATGGCAGTTCATCGTTTAAATGCGCTCTTTTTGCATGTTATTTAGCTGTGAACAGGCTTGGTTTTTCCTACCGAAGGTAATGCACTAAAAAAGCAACTATATGGAAGAAAACAGCTGGCATTGACCCTGCTCAATTGCCGTTTAAACATTCAAAAACATGAGCGACAACAAATTATTTGATCTCGGTCAAAGGCAGTCTTTATTTGGCTTGTAGAGGTATTTTACGGCTTATAGAATCCGCCGCCTTGTTTAAAGCGTCTAGTAGCGGTTTTTATTTATGACTTCAAAATTTTCACCTAATCGAAGTTCTTCACTTCAACGTGAAGACGTAGCGTCAACATTGCTAAACCAAACGTTAACAGCCCCAGAGTTGCTTGCACCTGCGGGCAGCTTACGCAATATGCGCTACGCTTTTGCCTATGGCGCTGATGCTGTTTATGCTGGGCAGCCTCGCTACTCACTTCGCGTAAGAAACAACGAATTCAGCCTTGAAAACTTAGCGATAGGCATAAAAGAAGCACACGCTTTAGGTAAAAAGTTCTATGTAGTAAGCAACATTGCTCCGCATAACAGCAAGCTAGGTACCTACCTTAAAGATATTTCTCCAGTAATTGCTATGAAGCCAGATGCGCTAATTATGTCAGATCCGGGGCTTATTATGATGGTGCGTGACGCCTTCCCCGAAATGCCTATTCACTTAAGTGTACAGGCCAATGCGGTGAACTACGCTACTGTGAAGTTTTGGCAAAAACAAGGCATTGAGCGCGTTATTTTATCGCGAGAACTCTCTTTGGAAGAAATTGAAACTATTCGCGAACATGTTCCAGATATGGAACTTGAAGTGTTTGTGCATGGAGCGCTTTGTATGGCGTATTCGGGCCGCTGTTTATTGTCTGGATATATGAATAAACGCGATCCGAATCAGGGCACTTGTACCAATGCTTGTCGATGGTCTTACGATGTTAAGGCAGGCCAGGAAAACGAAACTGGCGACATCGTTCAAGCCAACGAGATTGACAAAAAAGGGACAGCGCCCCAAATGGTAATTCCTACCCTTGGTGAAGGCACACCAAGCACTCAAGTGTTCATGTTAGAAGAAAAGGAAAAGCCTGGCGAGCTAATGCCAGCTTTTGAAGACGAACATGGCACCTATATTATGAATTCTAAAGATTTGCGTGCCGTGCAACATGTTGGCAGGTTAACCCAAATGGGCGTGCATAGTTTAAAAATAGAAGGCCGCACTAAATCACATTACTACTGTGCCCGAACCGCTCAAGTCTATAGAAAAGCAATTGACGACGCGGTAGCAGGAAAGCCTTTTGATAGTACATTAATGGGAAGCTTGGAAACTTTAGCGCATCGAGGTTATACCGAGGGTTTCTTGCGTCGCCATGCGCACCACGCGTATCAGAACTATGAGTATGGCCACTCAGTCAGCGATAAACAGCAATTTGTTGGTGAAGTGATTGACCGTTGTGAAGAGTCTGGCTATGCAATTATAAACGTTAAAAACAAATTCTGTGTAGGTGACTCGCTTGAGTTGATGACGCCAAGCGGCAACATTACCTTTACTCTAAATAAGATGCTGGATAAGAGAAACCATTCTATTACGGATGCTAAGGGTTCAGGACACCAAGTAAGAATACCGATACCCAGCGATGTGTCTCTAAACTTTGCCCTACTGCTGCGAAATTTAGATGAAGGCGTTGATACCCGCAATCCGTTTCGAAAAGCTCCTAGTGCAGTAACACCCGAAAACGCGAGCGAGGCATAATGCATG
Source organism: Alteromonas sp. CH_MED4-4 (assembly GCF_037029575.1). Taxonomy (NCBI): domain Bacteria; kingdom Pseudomonadati; phylum Pseudomonadota; class Gammaproteobacteria; order Alteromonadales; family Alteromonadaceae; genus Alteromonas; species Alteromonas sp. CH_MED4-4. The sequence continues at coordinate 49,684 of NZ_JAYMEU010000028.1, forward strand.
GCACTGCTTATTCTTGATAGCTGCATTAACTGCGACATGTGCAAACCCGAATGCCCTAATGCCGCTATAAGCATGGGTAATAAAGTGTATGAAATAGACCCGTTACGCTGTACAGAATGCGTGGGGCATTACGATGCCCCTACTTGCTTAGCGGTATGCCCTATCGATGTGGTTAAGCCCGACCCGAACAATAGAGAGTCACTAGACGAGCTGGCCGAAAAGTTTGTTCGTTTAAATAGTTAGCTATGAAGTAAGTCAGCGAGTTAATTGTACTTCTCGAAGAATTCCCTTGAATCATGACCAAGAGTGATCACTAATTGCGGTACAGTTTGAATTGGCACTTACTAATAAGGGTTTTATTTTGAAGTTTGCCTCTCGCGCTACGGCGATCTCTCCGTTTCTTGCTATGGCCTATGGCGAAAAAGCCACGACACTAGAACAGCAAGGTAAAGATGTTATAAGACTTAATTTAGGCGAGCCTGATTTCGGCGCACCCGCGGCAGTACTCGAGGCAATGAAAGAAAGCTTGAGTGCCCCAGATTTTCCCTATACCTCGGCGCTGGGCATGCCTGATCTACGTGAAGCCATTGCACGCTTTTATGAAGTTAAACATGGCGTAGCGGTAAGCCCTTCTAGAGTGGTCGTGACCGCTGGGGCTTCTGGCGCTTTACTTTTGGCAAGTGCTGCCTTGGTTGAACCAGGCGACAACGTGATATTGGGCGACCCTTCTTACCCTTGTAACCGACGTTTTTTAAACGCATTTGGCGCAGAGGTAACGCTGGTACCAACACGCAGTGAGGATAACTTTCAGCTAACCGCAACAAGTGTTGCCGATAATTGGAAGCACAACACGAAAGGTGTACTTATTGCCACACCTGCCAATCCTACTGGTACGGTTATAGATGCAGAAGAGTTGACTAAAATTGGCGAGTACTGCAAATCCAAAGGTGGCTTTTTAATTGTTGACGAAATTTACTTGGATCTATCGCTTTCGGCTGATCTTGATTTACGCAATGATACATTCGCTTCCCAATCGACCTTGGGCACTGATACCAAACTTCAAACCGTACTTGCCAATGCACAGCTTGAAGAAACAGTGGTCGTAATAAACAGTTTTTCCAAATATTTTGGTATGACCGGCTGGCGTCTTGGCTGGTGTGTGGTACCCGAAGCAATGACGCCCGTCGTTGAAAAACTCGCGCAGAATTTGTTTATTTGCCCTTCTACCCTTTCGCAAAAGGCCGCTCTTGCGTGCTTTACACCAGAAGCATTGGCGCAATGCGAGCAAAACCGCCATACGCTGGAAAAGCGTGCTTCCCTTGTTTTTAGTGCACTTGAAAATATGGGGCTTGGTTTAGATGCAAAGCCTGACGGTGCGTTTTACGCCTACATCAATATTAAGCACACAGGGCTAAGTGCAATTGAATTTTGTGATGCCCTACTTTCACAACATCATGTAGCGCTTACGCCGGGTAATGATTTTGGTGAGCACAATGCCAACCATTACGTAAGACTGTCTTTCGCCACTAGCATTGAACGCTTGGAGGAAGGGCTTTCACGGCTTGCTGAGTTTGTAGAATCATTAAGCTAACGCTTTTTTATGCTCACCATTTAATTTCGTGAATAGACAAATATTACCGAAAAAAATGATAGATATGGGTGCTTGTGCGTATATTGAGTAACGCATATTGATGACACGTGTCGAAACGAGATAAAACAGGACAAAACAATGAGTAACGAACGGGAATTTGATGTAGTTATTTTCGGTGCTACAGGTTTTACGGGTAAGTTAGTAGCTGAATATTTTCAGGCTCAGTATGGCAGCGATGACAACGTTAAGTGGGCGGTCGCAGGCCGAAACGAAGCTAAACTCAACGGCGTAAAAAAGGAGCTAGGCATTAGTGAAAGCGTTGCTAGCATTGTAGCCGATGGTGATGATGATGACGCGCTAAATGCGTTGACGAAGCGCACAGCCGTTGTACTTACCACTGTTGGTCCGTATCAAATTTACGGTGAAAAGTTACTTTCTGCATGTGTCGATAACGGCACCGGCTATACAGATCTTTGCGGTGAGCCAGCCTGGATGCACCAAATGATCAATAAATACGAAGCGAAAGCTAAAGAAACCGGCGCAAACATTGTGTTCTCGTGTGGCTTTGACTCTGTGCCTTTTGACCTTGGTGTGTACTACCTTCAAGAACATGCCAAAAAGCAAACTGGCGATGTCATTGAATATGTAAAAGGTCGCGTTCGTAAAATGCAGGGCACGTTCTCTGGCGGTACGGCTGCAAGTTTAAAAGCGACCATGGCGGCTGCGCACAAAGATAAGTCTGTCATGGCGGCACTTATTAACCCGCACTCATTAACCGATGGCGCGTCAAATCAGCCACAGCCCGATGGCAATAAACCTTACTTCGATGAGCAGTTAGGCACATGGGTTGCACCATTTATTATGGCGGCCATCAATACTAAAAACGTTCATCGCACGAACTACCTGGGCGGATATAGCTACGGCAAGAACTTTCAATATGATGAAATGATGATGACTGGTCCAGGTGAGAAAGGTGAAGCCATGGCGAATCACGTTGCCAAAGATAAGTCGCTTGCAAGTGATGATGGCCCTAAACCAGGTGAAGGCCCGAGCAAAGAAGAGCGCGAAAATGGCTTTTACGATGTCATGTTTGTGGGTACCGCTACCAATGGTGATATGCTAGCCGTATCGGTAAAAGGCGACAAGGATCCAGGTTACGGCTCTACCAGTAAAATGATTTCAGAATCTGCCCTTTGCTTGTGCAAAGACGTTAGTTTATCTGGTGGTTTCTTCACACCTGCGGCAGCACTTGGTAACAAGCTTATCCGCCGTTTAGAAGAAAAAGCAGGCTTAACGTTTGCTATCGAGAAATAGCGATTCAAAAAACGAAGGCTGAACACAAATTGCGTTCAGCCTTTTCTCTCTGCGCTAGGTGTTATTTTTGTTTTTTAAGCGAGTACCGCTTTTAATGCTTTAACGCACGCGTCAGTTTCTTCAGGTGTCCCTACACTAATACGTGACCATGAGTCGTACCCAGGCCACGTGCGCCCTACAACCTTTATACCTTGAGCTTTCATCTTTTCTGCAAATTTATCGTGCGGCATGCCCGTATCCATGTAAATAAAATTCCCTTGTGGATTTGGCGCAAACGGCTGCTTTAACTCTTTAGCTACTTTTACTAACTTTTCACGCTCAGTTTTAATGCGTGAGCGCATTGTGTTTAAGTTCTCATGATCATCCATACTTGCCATACCCGCTACTAATGCCAAGTAATTCACACCACCCATGCGTAGCATACCGCCCATTGTTTTAGCTTGCTCAGCAGGCATGATGGCGTAACCGAGACGCTGTCCCGCCATGGCGTGAATTTTAGAGAAGGTGCGGCAAATCACCACGTTGTACCCCTCAGCTACTAGCTTCGATTGCACATTAGCGGGGTAAGCATCAGACATTTCAATGTAGGCTTCATCGATGAAAACCTGTGCTTTCTTCGATACGCGTTTTGCAAAAGCGGTAAGCTTCGCCGCATCTACCATGCTCCCTGTCGGATTATTTGGATTACATACGTACACAGCAGTCGTATCTTCGGTTACTGCAGCTTCAATTGCATCTAGGTCAAAAGTCATATCATTGGCTAACGGCACGTAGATCACGTCTGCCCCCATAAACTCAGCGCCCCGTGGTACGCCTTCGTAGGTTGCCATAGACGTTACCAGCTTATTGCCGTTTTTGGTGATCCAGTCCGCATAGCCAAAAAGAATAGGTGAAGATCCATTCGTAATTACGATTTGCTCAGCAGATACGCCTTCTTGCTCAGCAATTTTTTGCGCTAACACTTCAACCGTAGCGTCGGTATAACGCGCTAGGTTTAAAAGCTCGCTTTGCATTGCCTTTGCGGCTTTTTTTGACGGCCCAAAGGCGTTTTCATTTGACGATAAGCGAATAAGACCATCGTTTACATTGGGGGTAGCAGACGGGAAGTGTTCAGTTTGCATACCTGCGGCACGAAGGTCGCCCATAATACTGTCAACGCTGGTCGTTAGCGCTACCGCGCCTGCACCTAATCCCACAGACTTTAACCAATTACGGCGTGAAGAATTCACGGTGCTCTGTTGTTCATTTTTATTCATATTTCGCTCTGCCTTCCGTCTATATTCACTTTAGACTAAAGGCTTAATTTTGAACGCGCAATAGCATGAAAAACCTAAACCATTGACATAAATGCACTTTTTACGTGCATGTGGCGCACTAAAATTGACAACATAAGAAGTTTTAACGCGTTAAGTCGTTACATTACGGTGCAGCGTTATTTTGTCGTTTTTGGCGTTTGCGATGAATGACATTTTTTCTGATGTTAAAGGCGCAGCACTCTCTCGCTATTGGTTCTTCGCACTTGAAGCCTGCCTTTTAAACGACTGTGTAATCCATCTATATAAATACAAAGTAAGAATTACGGCGAAACATTCATCGATTACTCAGTATGCAAAACAGGAGTTAAATATGGCTAAGGACCACGGCAACCAAATTAAAAACGACGACACTTACGAAGCCCTTCGCGACGAAGGCTACAGTAAAGAGAAGTCGGCGCGCATTGCCAATGCGCAAGCCAATAGCGAACAAACCCCTTCTAAAGATGGTGGAAAAGGCAAAAAATACGAGGATCGCACTAAAGAGGAACTGTATCAAAAGGCCAAGGAAGTCGGCATTGAAGGTCGCTCTAACATGAGCAAAGACGAATTAATTGATGCGTTACGCAATCATTAGTGGCGGATAGACCGCCACATACAAAAACTGGTCACTGTGGCGGTGATGATTACGTTTTATCAGACACGCATAATTTGTGCATTTCGTGGCAAACCTCAACTTCAAGTAAAGATCTACCGCCTCATTAGTAGGCGACTAGCTCTTCGCCCGCCCAATACATGACAATATTTCATGATAAAATGAAAATAAGTCATTTTTATTCATAGTTAAATCAACGTATAACGTGTTCATAGCTTTTACAGCAGTCTCACTACTCGGTTTAACTTTAGGAATAGAAGCGCATTCTCATGAACAACAACGTGAACACAGATTTCTCTTTTACTATTAACAGCGTTCAGTTTAATGAAGATTATCGCCCTTCAGACAACACACGCATCACCACCAACTTCGCCAATTTAGCTCGTGGTCAACGCCGCAAAGAAAATTTGCGCGATGCACTAAGCATGATAAACAACCGCTTTAATGCACTGGCTAGCTGGGATAATGAAAGTGGCGATCGCTATGCTGTCGAACTTGAAATTGTGTCGGTAGATATCGACGTTGAGGGTAACGGCAACACATTCCCAACTATCGAAATCTTACAAACCAATATAATTGACAAAAAAACGGGTAAACGCACTCAAGGTATTGTGGGAAACAACTTCTCGTCTTATGTTCGCGATTATGACTTTAGCGTTCGTCTATCTAATCACAATCGTGGCCAGTCTTCGTTCAGTGTCCCTACCGATTTTGGTGATCTGCACGGAAAGTTGTTTAAGTATTTCGTTAATTCAGAAGCCTATAAAGCACATTTTTCAAAGCTGCCGGTCATTTGTTTAAGCGTTTCCGACAATAAAACCTACCGTCGAACAGAAAATCAGCACCCCGTTTTAGGCGTTGAATATCAGCCTAATGAATCATCACTAACTGAACAGTATTTCAAGAAGATGGGCTTAAACGTGCGCTATTTCATGCCACCAAACAGTGCTGCTCCTTTTGCATTTTATTTCTTTGGTGATTTGTTAAACGACTACACCAATTTAGAACTTATCAGCACTATTGCTACGATGGAGACCTTCCAGAAAATTTATCGCCCTGAGATTTATAACGCTAACGCCCAGGCAGGTTTAAGCTACAAACCAAACTTGAAAAATAGCGATCACTCAGTGACTCGCATTGTTTATGACCGTGAGGAGCGGACTCATCTAGCCGTTGAACAAGGCAAGTTCGTAGAAGAGAACTTTATAAAGCCTTATCAACACAAGTTAGCGCAATTCACAGCAAGCTACGCCTGATCCGTTCATTTAGATACTTGCGATTTTCAAACCGCACATGTTGCGACTACAAAGCTATGATAAGGGCAGCACGTTCTGCCCCTCGCGCATCCATACAAATTATTGATTAGAAGAAAGCGAATCACATGAAAAAACTACTCCCCACTTCAATTGCAGGCAGTCTTCCAAAACCATCGTGGCTTGCACAGCCTGAAACCCTGTGGTCGCCGTGGAAGCTAGAAGATGAAGCATTAGAGGAAGGCAAAAAAGACGCGCTTCGCGTTACGCTTCAGGAACAAGCCCTATCAGGCATAGATATTGTGTGTGACGGTGAGCAAACTCGTCAGCATTTTGTAACTACTTTTATTGAGCACCTTGACGGTGTTGATTTTGAAAACCGTAAAACCGTACGTATTCGCAATCGCTACGACGCTAGCGTACCTGTCGTTACCCATGCTGTTACACGGCCAAAATCAGTGTTCGTTGAAGACGCAAAGTTCTTAAGGAGCCAAACCGATCAGCCCATAAAATGGGCGTTACCTGGCCCTATGACGATGGTTGATACGCTGTACGACGACCATTATAAAAGTCGCGAAAAACTTGCGTGGGAGTTTGCCAAAATACTAAACCAAGAGGCAAAGGAGCTTGAGGCTGCTGGTGTTGACATTATCCAGTTTGATGAACCTTCGTTTAACGTATTTTTCGATGAAGTCAATGAATGGGGTATTGCCGCATTAGAAAGAGCCATTGAAGGGCTTAAATGCGAAACTGCAGTGCACATTTGCTACGGATATGGCATCAAAGCTAATACCGATTGGAAGAAGACATTAGGCTCTGAGTGGCGACAATATGAGGAGAGCTTTCCTAAGTTAGCAAAATCTAATATTGATATGGTTTCTCTGGAGTGCCATAACTCTCATGTACCCATTGAACTGATCTCGCTTCTTAAAGGCAAAAAAGTGATGGTGGGCGCTATTGATGTTGCAACTGACACAATAGAGACACCAGAAGAAGTAGCAGCTACATTACGTGAAGCATTAAAGTACGTGGATGCCGACAAACTCTACCCTTGTACAAACTGTGGTATGGCCCCCCTTTCACGACAGGTTGCTCGAGGCAAGCTTGAGGCGCTCAGCGCTGGCGCTGAAATAGTAAGGCAGGAATTAGCTCAGAAGCTCAGTGCTTAATACGCCTCAAAACTTTTGTTAAGCAAGAGCATTTTGAAAGCGCACTAAAGCCCATATCAAAGTGGGCTTTTTTATTTCTAGCGGTTCAAAACAGTATCAGCGTTATTCTCATCTATTCGACCTTATTTAAGGTTAGCTCCCTTACATTATTTATAGTTTCCGCAGAATCAAGGATAATTAAAAACATCATTAAGAAATAAGATAGAAAATATAACACATGGAGAAGCAACAAATATTTAACTTATGAGCAACATTAGCAATTACCTGATTTAAAACAGCGACAAAACAACTATTATTCACGTTAAAAAAAGAAACTTTAATATACACGGTTTAAATTTACTCAGTTAGTGCAATATACGAGCAAAAATCTTCTAACTCAAAATTAACCAAGCAAATTAAAAACAAGACGAAAACCGCTTAATAAGCGCTCTAAAAAGACACTTTTCGACCACATGGTCAATATAAAAACAATTATTGAGTATTATTAATACAAAACTCAAAAATATTAATTAAACCTACTATTTATAAATTCTTTAAAATTAAGTTAACTCTTTCATAGCTAGAATTTAATTCACCGCAAAAAATTGATTTATTTAATACTAGATAATTAGAATGCGCGCCATTGCAACATAAGTAAAAACTACGCATGCAATTTGGCTAGCCCTTGCCTATTTACGGGGCGTTAACCAACAACAAGCACGTAAATCTAATTCACTAGGAACAATCCATGAAAAATATTGCAACTGCAGTTCAGTTAGCATTAGCAGGAAGTGTCGCGTTGACCTCAGGCAACGTTCTTGCACAGGACTCAACAAATGAAAGCGCTGACGTTGAAAAAATTCAGGTCACCGGTTCTCGTATCTCTCGTCAGGGCGCTATCGCTCCATCACCAGTAACAGCCATTTCTGGTGAGTCACTTCTTAATTCAGGTGCGATGAACATTGGTGAGGTGCTTAATGAGCTTCCTTCACTTGCAAACACATTCTCATTGGGTAATTCAGGTCAATTTATTGGAACTGCCGGTCTAAATATTCTTGACCTACGCGGTATGGGTACTGACCGCACGTTAGTATTGGTAGACGGTAAACGTCACGTATCTTCTTCAGCAGGCTCTGCAGCGGTAGATACCAACACCATCCCTACTTCGTGGATTGAGCGCGTAGAAATCGTTACTGGCGGTGCTTCTGCGGTTTATGGTGCAGATGCAGTAACTGGTGTTGTTAACTTCATTCTTAAAAAGAACATTGAAGGTTTCGACGTGAGTGCGACGCAAGGCTTTGCACAGGAAAACGGTTATAAGAACGATAAATACCAAGCATCATACGGCTTTAACTTCGACAATGATCGCGGCAACATTGCTTTTGCAGCCGAATACAGCTCACAAGAAGCTTTAGAGGCCCTTGACAACCCTTGGACTGCAACGTCGTATCGTAATATGAGCTTTGAAAGCATCATGGGATACGAGCGCAGTGAAGACCAGTTAAATTCAACGGCATTTCCTGACAACTTTTACACTGCTAATGCGGGCTACTACACACTAAACAACTCTGGCGTTTTTGGCGGCAACTCTCAGACTTTCAACGCTGACGGTTCAATTCGCGAAATCTACACCGGTGACCAAGTAGACGGTGCGTTCTGCGCAAACTGTGATTCGTTTAACCTGCGCCAGTTTACGCAGCTTCAGCCTGAGTTTGATCGTACTAACCTAAATGTAAAAGGTAACTACGAGCTAAACGACGACACCACAGTGTATGCACAGGCTAAGTACGCGCGTACTCGTGCAATTACAATGGGCCAGCCTGCTTTCTTCTATGGCGGCTCAGAGACAACCATTTATCGTAACAATGCCTTTCTAGATGATAGCGTTGCCGCATACATGGATGAAAACGAACTAGACAGCATTCAGCTTAACCGCATGATGACTGACCTAGGGCGCCGCACCGAAGCAGACGAGCGTGAAACTTATCGCTACGTGCTAGGTATCGAAGGCTACATTGGTGACGAGTGGAGCTACGAGGCATTTGTAAACTACGGCAAAACTGAATTAGAGCGTGAGAACCGCAACAACCTTGTTTTGCAAAACTTCGAGAATGCACTTAACGCAATAACTGACGGCGATGGAAACATTGTTTGTGCGTCAGGTAGTGATGACGGCTGTGTACCGCTAAACATTATGGGCTTTGGTCAGCCTTCACAAGAAGCAATTGACTACGTCAATACTACATCAGTTGGCACAAGCAAAATTGAACAATACAACGCTGGCGCAACCATCGCAAACTCTGGTATTTATGAATTACCTGCAGGATACGTTGGCTTTGCAGCCGGTGTTGAATATCGCAAAGAAAAAAGCGAAATTGAAGAACCTGATAATGCAGCGGGTACCTTTTTCAACACTCTAGGTGAAGATAAAGGCGATTACGATGTATCAGAAGTATTTACTGAAGTTACTATTCCACTACTTGCCGATCTCCCTGGCGTAGAAATGCTGACATTTGATACTGCGGCGCGTATTGCCAACTACTCTTCGATTGGCAACGCGAAAAGCTGGAAGCTTGGTCTAGATTGGAAAGTGTATGAAGATTTACGTCTACGTGCGACAAAATCATCTGCACTACGCGCGCCGAACATCGGTGAACTTTATGGTGAAGCAAGCCAAACCTTCTTCCGCGTAGACGATCCATGTCGTACAGACAACCTTGCTGACTTAGCCAACGCCGACCAACGCATTGCAAACTGTGCAGCGTTAGGTATCCCTGCAGATTTCAACTCTGATTACGACTCAGCAACGCTAGAAGGCGTAAACGGTGGAAACATCGACTTGCAAGCGGAGAGCTCAATCTCTAAAACACTAGGTGTTGTCTATACTCCTAGCTGGTTTGAAGGCTTTACCGCTACTGTTGACTACTGGGAAATCGAGCTGACAGACGCGATTTCGTCTATTGACGGCCAAACAATATTGGATCGCTGTGTTGACTCTGAGTCGGGTATTAACAACGTATACTGTGGCCTTATCGACCGTGATGGAACTACCGGTGAAATCACTCAGATTCGTAGCTATGCATTGAACATCGCGGGTCAAGAAGCCAAGGGTATCGACTTCGAACTAGGATATGATTTCGACGCGCTAGAAGGCGCATTCCGTACTAGCTTGATTGCGACTTACCTTAAAGACCGCAAAGAATTCCCATTCCAAGATAACCCTGAGGTATTCTATCAGTACGCAGGTACGGCAGGTGAATCTGATTGGCAGGGTGTATTCACCATCAACTATAGCCGTGGTGATTGGGAAGCAAGCTGGAAAACTCGCTACCTAGAACGTTCAAGCCTTTACGACAACCAAGAGTTAGCGCGTAACCCAAATCCGAGCAACCGTATGGAACTGCCTTCATACGCTGTGACTGACGTGACCGCGGGTTACAACTTTGCTAACGGTGTTAGCCTAACCGTGGGTATTGATAACCTGTTTAACCGTGCGCTACCGACAGGCACGACAGGCACGGGTTCAATAGACGGCGCGTACGACAACATTGGCCGCTTCGGATACGTTACCGTAGCGTACAAAATGTAATTTACGTAATATTGAGCAATGATAAAAACGGCGCTTATTAGCGCCGTTTTTTTATTATAAAGTTAACATGACGTCATTTTATCGCTATATAGACGTCTATATGGTTGCCATTCACATAGTGCTCGAAGTCTATTGAAAACGTCCTTTCATACTCGGCACCTCCTTCTGTGAAATAGCGCCAAATATCGCTCCATGCATCAATGGCAATTTGCGGCATTTCACCTTGTCGCGAAAAAACGAGATACTTTCCTGCGGGAATAGTGATGTGCTCAACCTTTAAATGTTCGGGCACTGAGTCACCGTCAAACCCAGCCAACACGGAAAAGTCACCGGAATGATCGGATTCGTAGTTGAAATACACGCCATACACTCGATCGCCGCCTTTATAGTCAACAGCTATCGAATTATCAAACCTTTGCCAAAGTGTGGGTATCTTTCCCAGTGGTGAGAATTCAGTGTGATTATTGGTAATCACCGAAAAGCCTTTAATATCTATCGGTGAAGAGAGTTGTCGCATTTCCATGTCTTTATTCCATTTATTTGTGCGAGATAGTCATGATACACGCTTGTGCTTTGCCCACCATTCAGATCTTGGTTATTTCACTTACTTTTCATGTGTATTTTAACTGCAAAGTAAAAGGCTCATTGGTTTAAAATAATGAAACTAGCTGTTATCACCTTTTAATTTTCAATACTTTCCCTTATCAACGAGCATTTCAGTTTTAGAACAAATATAATCCGGTTTTGTCTCATCCAGGTTGCAATATATTGTGAATCAACGTTTTTTACTTGCCATAGTCGCAGTGCTTTTGGCGATGGTAACCATACAGTCTGGTGCATCGTTTGCGAAACAACTCTTTCCTATAGTTGGCCCTGAAGGCACCAGTGCTCTTCGTGCGTTTTTCGCCGCGTTGGTGTTAACAGTAATTTTTAGGCCTTGGAGAGCGCGCTTAAGCGCGAAAGGATGGCGTAACGTTATTTTCTACGGCGCTTGCTTAGGCGCAATGAATATCATCTTCTATCTTGCGATTGAGCGTATTCCCCTTGGCATAGGTGTTGCGCTTGAGTTCACCGGACCATTGGCTGTGGCATTTTTTAGTGCCAGAAAAAAGAGAGACTTTGCTTGGGCTATTTTAGCCGTTGCAGGCGTTTGTTTGCTGCTTCCCGATATTGGCGGCGCGTCGGCCGAGAGCTTAGATCCCGTCGGCGTTATTCTTGCCCTTACAGCCGGAGCGTTTTGGGCCGGTTATATCGTATTTGGAAACAAAACAGGCAACGAAGGTTCTGGCGGTATTACGGTAACATTAGGCATGCTAGTGGCCGCTATCTGTGTAGTGCCTATTGGCGTTGCAAGTCAAGGTATCGCCTTACTCTCGCCACAGGCTATTTTCATCGGGTTCGCTGTAGGCGTATTCTCGTCGGCTATCCCGTATACGTTAGAAATGAGTGCAATGCGCAATATGCCTAAGCAAACCTTCAGCATTATGATGAGTGTTGAGCCTGCCGTTGCAGCCATAGCGGCGTTCATCATTATTGATGAAACCCTCACGCTTTCACAATGGTTTGCAGTGGCTTTAGTCGTTATTGCTACCGCCGGGAGTTCAGCTACGCAAAAACAACTACCCAAACAAAAACAAATTGAAACCCTTTCCTAGGGCCTGTTGACCTTTGGTGTACGAATTTTGGTCTAAATGGAAGCCTTTTAATCGCGAAACAGTCCTGCAAGC
>NZ_JAYMEU010000029.1:0-61397 GCF_037029575.1 Alteromonas sp. CH_MED4-4
GAGCTCGAACATAAGCACGCATTTTTCTTTTTGTGATATTAAGTTTTGGTTGTTGACATGGGGGAGTCCACATAAGCTTTTGCACTACATGCAATGCAATGGTGACCCAGGAAAGTGGGCCACCAGCAGTGATGATACCGTTATCATCAATTAATTCACTTGCCCATACCGCATTCGCCTTTGGGAATCGTTGCTTTAATTCATCATGTAACCACCACGTGGTAGTGCATTTTCGGTTATTAAGTAAGCCCGCCTCTCCAAGTGCAAATACACCGCTACAAGAGCCACACATGAGCGCTCCTTTTTTATATTGTGTAGCCAACCATGAGCAGGTAAGCTTATCTGTAGTGGTTTGGGGTGGGTGTCCTTGACCATTTGGAATAAACCCCGGTACCAACACTGCATCGCAATGCTTAATTGAAGCAAAATCAGAGTCGACCTCAAAATTACGCCCATGCCCGTCAGTTATCGGCTGCCCATCATGATTCGCCAAAATCACGTTTGGGTGCCACTCCACCTTCGAAAGTGCTCCATCTCCAGACTTCTGCACAAAATGCAAACCACTTAATGCAAAGATATCAACCATGCCCATTAGCCCTGATGGTAAGGCGTTATTCACTGAAAGAATCACAATTGTCGTCACCCATACACTCCAAACAAGTAATGGCAAATATTGCATGCATGATGTCTTTTTTGTCACTACTGGTCAAGCTGCGCCAAACCCTACAATGGCACCTCGATTTCAACATAAGGGGAATCTATGAAAACTTTCAATCCTATGCGTAAAGCAAGTATTTATCTAACTGTATTTCTATTCATTTTAATGAATGCGTCTATATCACGCTCAGAAGTACCAAAACAGGAGACTATCATGAAAGAAGCAACCTATATTCCATTTGAGGCCAAGTCTGGACAAGACAAAGAGCTAACTGCTTTTCTAAAGGAAGGCGCAACACTGGTCGCGCAAACTGAACCCAATACATTGTATTGGTATGCGCTTAAAAAAGACGATGGCAGTTTCGGAATTTTTGATTTTTTTCCAAATGAAGCGGGCCGGTCAGAGCACTTTGCAGGGAAAGTAGCAGCCGCATTAAATGCCAATGCAGATACGCTCGTAGCGCATGGTTGGGATAAGGGGGTTGTTGCTAATATTTCTAACTTTAGCGTTTTATCCTATAAAGAACCTGACACAGACTTAGAAAATGCAACAAGCGCAACTTATATATTGTTAAAAGCCCAACCAGGAAAAGAGCAAGAATTACAGCAGCTATTAATCGGAGCCGCACCTGTTGTCGCAGAAACTGAACCAAAAACGTTGTTATGGACATCACTTAAATTAGATAGCAACACTTTTGGTATTTTTGATACCTTTACCGATGAGAGTGGAAGAGAAGCTCACTTTGCCGGGAAAGTTGCTGCTGCCCTCAAGGCCCAAGCGGATGATCTTGTCGTTGGCGGCTGGGATAACGGTGTTCTAAACAACATTCATAATTTTGAGATTATTGCAGAAGCTGGCAAATAATTTTGGTCTTCTAGCTTGTTTGCTCACAATTAGCCTAATCGGGTAGCCGGAGGTATCTAGCCTCCAGCCCCCACAACACCCTGCATGCGGCTCCGCACAGGGCGTTTCATTTAGGGTAGTGAAGCGCAACTTATGGCCAAGGTAGGTCATGAGTAAATCGTGATTAACGCGGTCAAAGAACTTAGACAGATCAACATCCACGGCGAAACGACGTCCCGTTTTGATAATGCTGATTACCCGCTTCACGGCTTGCTGCCCATTTCGATGTGGCCTGAACCCAAAACTATTATCTGAGAAGGTTGGGTCGAAAATAGGCGTAAGGACTTGGGCAATCGCTTGTTGGATAACACGGTCAACGATAGTTGGGATCCCTAATTGACGTTTTCCGCCATCAGGTTTGTCAATCTCAACGCGTTTCACCGGTGAAGGTTGGTATTGGCCTGAGCGAAGCTCAGTCATAACACGTTTCCAGTTTCCGGCGTTTGCCCAAGCGGGGAAGTCATCAATGGTCATGCCATCAATGCCAGCGGCCCCTTTGTTGGCTCGAACCTGCTTCCATGCCGACACAAGATTGGAAGGCTGGAGAAAAAGTTCGAGTTGATCTGCGCTAAAGGCTGGCTGCTCATCAGTACGCTGAGTCACGTCACTACCGGACGGCATTCGTGTGTTCAAGTCTGACAAGGCTCCTCCTTTATTCTAAATGTTTCTTGGCGCGTTGTGCAGCAACTTGGCCGTGTCCCAGCCATTACGCTGGGCATTTGGCTACTATGCCGTCTGCTGACTTCTGCTCTATCACCGCCACAGTTACCTGTAACAGCGCTATCGGTTTGCATCGAATTCGCTCGCAGTGGATGATGCGTTTCCTCTGCGCCAAGGCACTTGTATACCAGAGCCTTACTGGTATTCACCGATCGCTCTTAGAGCAGATCTCCCCAGATAAGAGCATGAACTGTCTCTGCACTGCTGCATCATTTACGGTGGCCGTTAGATCACATGGTTTCGTTGTCTTGTGCCAACTCACCTTCAGCCTACGCCTCATATGATGTTCTTGTTCATCAGCTCGCAGATTTGCTAGCGGCTTCCTCCAGACTATCTCTCACGATTTAGCCCTTGCCATTCGCTAGTAGTTCGCGTTGAATAACAGTGTGTTAAACAACGGTGATCTTCCTACAGAGGACTTTCACCTCATTAGTTCATGCCCATGCTGGGCGTACACAAGGCGCTAAAGTTCGCTTCCTTCGGTCTCTCGGACGCATACATGTGGGGCGGCTTCGCCATTATGCCCCACGCGCCTGCGCCCTTCATTGAAAAGCTATGAAGTGTAGAATCATTTAAGAGGACTTTTTATGAAACTCTACCCTTATCAAACGATACAAACTGTAAACCTACCAACTCTTTTGTTCGCAGCTAGAGCTCTTGGTATTTTCGCCTATATATTTTCTTTTTTTACTGTTCTACTATGGGGCGCAGCTTTCGCTGTCGATCCTAGAGTCAGAGAAACTTGTTTACTTGTTAGCATAGGCACATTTTCCGCTACTATTTGCTTTTTAGTTATTAGCGGGTTATGCGCTGCCGTTGTTTCTTGCGAACAAAAATACACTCAAGGATAGAACGCTACACAACAAACCAAGCCAGCGGGATACAAGCACATACGTTCCCGTAACTTCGCTTTGTATTTTGGCCTACGTATTTTTCCTATAAGCAGGGTGTTAGCCTCCCCATCAAAGAAGTTGAACAACAATGAATGAAAAAATACTGAGCCTCGGTGAGAAGTGCCTTAGGCTATCCCAGAATGTTCTTTTCTTTTCTTTTATTTGATTCAATGCGTTAAGTGGTATCTACCGAATGTACAAATCGTGTTAGCGTAGAATCTAGGAAATATGTCAAACAAGACAAGGAAAGTTATATGTTTTATAAAGCGTCGCTATTTTCACTCTGCTTACTGTCTGCCGGCTCCTTTGCCGATACCATTTATGGCACGGTAGAGCTTACGCACTTAACACCCACTCAAGCAGAAAGTACGTGGCAAAGAGAAAATCAAGTTGTGCCTCGCTATCCAATGAAGCTAGCACAAAAAAGCATTGCAGGGTGCGGCATTTTTAAAGTTAACGTTGATGCTGAAGGTACCACTAAGAGCATTACATTAGTTAACTCGGTACCTAAAAGGGTTATCGAAAAACCTGCTGCTAGAGTCATAGAGGAATGGGACTGGACGCTGGTAGAAGGAAAGTCGGCTGCGAGCGAAGAAAAGCTGATTCGATTAGATTTTTGTTTGGGCGCAAGCTCTGAAGAAGAAGCCCATCAACTGTGTAAGCAACAAGCCAGCATGGCGTGCGAGTAGCGCTTTAATGCCCTTTTCAAAGAGCATTGTTTGCTTACCAGCAGTATTTCGAAAGAGGTCTGCCCGTTGGAATTAAAAACCATTGGTTTGTTTGTTATTACTGCACTTGCTGAAATTATTGGGTGCTATCTGCCCTATTTATGGTTGAAAGAAGATAAGTCCATATGGTTGTTAGTACCAGCGGCTATATCGCTCGCGCTTTTTGCTTGGCTGTTATCACTTCACCCAACCGCTGCCGGGCGCGTATACGCGGCTTACGGTGGTGTTTATATTTTTATGGCTATTATGTGGCTTTGGCTTGTTGATGGTGTGAAGCCAACGTTATGGGACTTGGTGGGCACCTTTGTCGCTTTGATTGGTATGGCGATAATTATGTTCGCACCAAGAAGTCATGGATAAAAGTCTTGCTTTCAATAAATAACGAAGAAAACGCGATGAAGATTACCTTTGTGACAAGTACGAACCTACCAAGGGCTGCTGAGTTTACCTTTAATAACATGCGCGATTATTACGCTCAGTTTGCGCCTGATTGGGACGCCGAAAAAGTGCTTGGGGTTACCGCAGAGCTCATTAATTACGACATTCAAGTAGACAGCGAAACGGTGGGGGTTATGCGCCTTCAATACGACGGTAACACCTGTATATTGCGCGACCTTCAGCTCATACCCAACTCACAGAATAAAGGCATAGGTAGTGCTGCCATTGAAGAAGCAGAAAGACTAGCGTTAGAGGCCAATACTAACTCGCTTGACTTACGAGTATTCAAAGTTAGCCCTGCAGTTTCGCTTTATAAAAAAGTGGGATTTATCATTAAAAGTGAAGACGACCGCTTTTTTAACATGACTAAACCCTTAGGCACTTAACATACGGGCTTGTACCGCCGTCTATTCAGGATGTACCTAAAAGCCAAAGCACATGAAGATTATTATTGATGATCTCACCGGAGGAGAAGTGCTAGCGCTTTTAGAAGAGCATCTGTCTGATATGTATGCTACATCGCCACCTGAGAGCGTACATGCATTAGATGTTAAAGCACTAAAAGCTTCGAACATTACTTTTTTTAGTGGCAGGAAGCAGCAACAGCTTGCGGGCTGCGTCGCTATTAAAACCCTTGATACACATAGCGTCGAGCTAAAATCTATGCGCACAGCCAAACCGTTTAGAGGGTGCGGTGTAGCGTCTCAGTTATTACTTTTTGCCCTAGAACATGCGAAAATGAAAGGGTTTAGTTCGGTAAGTTTAGAAACAGGAACGCAAGACTACTTTTTAGCGGCCAGAACCCTATACAAAAAGTTTGGTTTTGTTGATTGCGGTCCATTTGGCAGTTACTCATTCGATCCCAACAGCCACTTTATGACCCGAGCGCTTTAATTTAGTATTTTAAGAGAATTCCACATGTCGTTACCTCCTTGCCCGCATTGCCAATCAGAATATGTATACGAAGATCAGCCTCTACTTATTTGCCCTGAATGTGGACACGAGTGGAACCCGAACGAGGTAGAAGAGGAAGTCTCAGCAAAAGACTTCAACGGAACACCGTTAGTAGCCGGCGACAAAATTACGCTAGCAAAAGATTTAAAGGTAAAAGGCAGTTCATTGGTACTTAAAATCGGCACCAAAGCCGTTATCCGACACGTGAAAGACGCCAAAGACCACCAGCTAGATTGTAAAGTAGACGGCGCGGGTGAAATGATGCTGACTGCGCAGTTTGTTAAAAAGGCATAGACGGCCTTTATTGAAAAGCTGTTCCTCCTGTCGGTGCGCTCGCCTTTTTGTTGTTTAGCGGGCGCGCTAGCTATCCCCTGCAATTTCCTGTTAAAAGTTTGCGACTTCGTTGATAATGGTTTCAGTAAGCAAGCTAATCGCTTTCGATGACACTTTCTGAGGGTTAACTAAACAAACACCCACATGCCCAAGCTCGGGTAAACTTTCCGAATTAGATAAAACGTGTAGACCAGGCGGCACCGAACTTTTTGCAAGAACGGTTATGCCCAGCCCTTCGTTAATGGCCGTTTGTATGCCGTTTAAGTCAGCAATGGTATACACCACCTGCCACGGTTTTTTGATAGCCGATAACAGATTGGTTGCTCGCTTGCGGTAAATACACGGCGACGGTGCAGCAATAATAGGCAATTTAGCAGGCACGCTATTTACAAAGCGCTGACTCCCCACCCATACCAGTTGATCTGAAATAATGTAGCCATCTTGCTGAGGATCTGGTGTTTCTTGTAGCGAAAGAATTAAATCGAACTGGCTTTTAAGGGGCTCACTAAGTAAGTCTTTACTTAGCGCACAATGCACCTCTAGCGATATTTCCGGGTAGGTTTGCGTGAACCGTCGAATGATTTTAGGCATAAGCGTTGTGCTAAATTCGCTGGGAATGCCTAACCGAATATTTCCCGTAACCTGCGGCTTGCCGAATTCGGCCATCGCCTGGTCGTTAAGTGCCACTATCTTTTCACCATACGACAATAAGCGACTACCAGCGCCAGTTAGTGCCAAGCGATTTTTGTCGCGGGAAAATAGCTTTTCCCCAATCATTTCTTCTAGTTTTTTTATCTGTAAGCTAATGGCAGGCTGTGTGCGCTGAAGCTGCTCGGCACATTGTGTATAGCTACCCGTCTGTGCAATAAGTACGAACGAACGCAGAAAATCTATCGATAAGTTTTTCATTACTTTGCTTTACACCTCTTTGTTAGCTTTGCCTGCTGTTTTGCCTTGTTAGTGCCAGAACTGCTCACAAGGCTATTTAATAAAGTTATAATGCCATATTTTTTATTAATTTTATTTATTCTTTTTACGCTCCTAGTATCAGATACAAAATAATGACATTTAGGAGCCAGCATGAACCCACTTAACCAGCACCTTCACGAACAAGACCCAGATATCGCAGCATTTATTGCGCAAGAAAACAAACGCCAAGAACACCACATTGAACTGATCGCATCGGAGAACTACACCAGCAAAGCTGTTATGCAGGCGCAAGGCAGTCAGCTAACTAATAAGTATGCAGAAGGCTATCCAGGCAAGCGCTATTACGGTGGCTGCGAGGCGGTGGACAAAGTAGAACAGCTTGCTATCGACAGAGCTAAAGCATTGTTTGAAGCTGACTATGTGAATGTGCAGCCTCACTCTGGCTCTCAAGCGAATACTGCAGTTTATATGGCGCTATTAAACCCTGGCGATACCATTCTTGGGTTGAGCCTTGATCACGGTGGGCACCTTACACACGGTGCAAAGCCTAACTTTTCGGGAAAACTATACAACGCGATTCAGTATGGCTTGAACACAGAAACTGGTGAAATTGATTATGACCAAGTAGAAGCCTTGGCTAAAGAACACAAACCAAAAATGATTGTAGCGGGCTTTTCCGCTTACTCTCGCGTGGTCGACTGGCAGAAGTTTAGAGACATCGCTGATAGTGTAGGCGCGTATTTACTTGTAGATATGGCACATGTTGCAGGCCTTGTTGCGGCCGGTGTTTATCCCTCGCCAATTAACGCCGCACACGTCGTTACTACTACTACCCATAAAACACTGCGTGGCCCTCGTGGCGGGCTTATTATGTGTAAAGCAAACCCCGAGCTTGAAAAGAAATTCAATTCATTAATTTTCCCTGGCATTCAGGGTGGCCCACTTATGCACGTTATTGCCGCAAAAGCGGTAGCGCTTCAAGAAGCCATGACAGCAGAGTTCCGCGCTTATCAAAAGCAGGTAGTTATTAATGCACAAGCTATGGCTAATGTATTTATGAAGCGTGGCTTTGACGTCGTATCTAATGGAACCGACAACCACATGTTCCTGCTAAGTCTTGTAAGCAAAGGAATGACGGGGAAAGAAGCCGACGCGATATTAAATAGCGTGAATATAACGGTAAATAAGAACACAGTACCCAACGACCCGCAGTCACCATTCGTTACCAGTGGCATTCGAATTGGTACACCTGCGGTCACTTCACGCAATTTTAGTGAAGAAGACTGTGCTCAATTAGCCCATTGGATTTGTGATGTGTTAACAGCGCCAGAAGACAATGCAGTAGTACAGCAAGTGATAGATAAAGTGGCAACGCTAACAGCGGCTCGCCCCGTTTATACTAAGTAAAACCTAGTACTATACCGAGCGAACTCGTGCGTTGCAGGTAGCCACCATTACCCGCCACACGAGTTTGGCTCGCTCGTTAAAATTGCTGATTCTTGCTGCCCCCAAAGATGAAGTTCGCGCTCAATATCGTAAGCATTGTGCCAGTGGATAGTTTGCGGCGCTTCTTTTGGACAGCCCCACATTGCCGCACTCATAAGTGAAAGCAGCACGATACGCTTACCCCATGATAAAAGGGTTGAAGGAAATGGTTTTTTGCCACGCACCAGGCTGCGAACTCCTCAAACGATATCATCTACTGTATAGATGAGTATTGCGCTTGGGCTCGCATAAGTGCGCGTATTTTAAATAGTTTACTAACGCGAAACTTGCGCAGCACCTAAAGTGCTTTGCGCTCTCGTTACGGTAGGAAGTGGCTAGCTAAACCACTTCCACCATATAAACACCATTAGAAACCCAAATAGATAGATTAGGCCTAAATAGCTAAGTAGCTTCACTACCACGTTTGGTGCCGCGTCTTGATGAAGCTTGGTTTGTGCCACGAGCTTATGGTTAAGCCAGGCAAACATTGGAGTAGTAATAAAGGCCAGCGTCATCGCAAAGCCTAACATTGCCAATAGCGCAGATTTAAAGAACAACACAATAATAAAACTCGCCACTGCCATGAACAGTAAGACCGGCGTTACCAGCGTATTTCGTGCGTTTTTGTCTTTGTTAAAAAGAAGCGCTATTGCTTCAGCAACCACCCTCGCATACCCATCGTAAACGGTTAGCGCCGAGCCAAATATGCACAAAAATGCAACCAGTGCGATAAGCCAATGCGCCCACTGTCCAATGGTTGATGAGTACATACTAATTAGCTGATGGGAAAAGCCGATGCCGCTGGTACTTACCTCTGTACCGCTGCCATACAAAATTAATGCACCTAAGCCCAAAAACAACAATGCGAGTAGCACCGTCACAACATAACCTAAATTAAAATCGAACAGGGCCGACTTTGGCGTTACGGCTTGCCCTTTGCACTGGCGCTTTAACCAAAGTGATGTAATGGACGATATTTCAATAGGCGCGGGCATCCACCCCATTGTGACTACTAAAAAGCCTAATGTAGCGAGCGTCCAAGGCGAAGGCGGTGCCACGGCAGGTGCTGGTGAAGCAGAATAATTGCTTAGTGCCACCACGAATACGGCGACAGTCGCCACAACAAGCACGCCCATTATGCCTTTGGCGATATTGTCCAATCCTTCAAAATGCCCAGCGAGTAAAATGATTAAAATAAGTGCCAAAACCACTGAAGCGGACAGCGTTATGGCGATATCGAAAGGAATAAAATACGACAATAAGCTTGCAGCAAACAACAACAGCGCTGCAGCATTAACCACCGACGCAATGGCATTCAAACCCAAGGCAACGGCTAAATATCGTCGCCCCATTCCCAAGTACCCTTGCTGAAGGGTTTGTTTTGTGCTGATGGTATAGCTAACGCCTGCTCTAAAGAATGGGTATTTGAGTAAGTTAACTACCAATATAAGCAGCGCTAACTGCCAACCAAACTTCGCCCCCGCTTGAGTTGATGCCACTAAGTGACTACCGCCTACCGCCGCTGTTGCCATAAGCACACCCGGGCCGAGCAATTTTAATAGTGCAATACAACGGGCAAAAAACGATGTTTCAGCTGAATACGACAAGGCAACCTCTAAATGGGCATTTCAAAATAGCCGTTAACCATATCAGTAATATAATAAACAGAAAAGAGAGTACGTGCTCATCTGAAAGGCTTATGGTGTAAGCAGCTGTACCCAGTTTACGCGAGCTATTTCGCCGGAGATTTTAATAGGTATACAAAGCGCCGGTAAATACCCCCTACATCAGTATTATGTGCACTGAAGTATATAGATTATTTTTGTTATCGCACTGCCCTTTTAGTTTAATTTACTATGCCTTTGGCGTTTAGCCAGCGGGGGCTTTTATATAGCCCCTTAGGCCTGAAACGCCAGCTAACGTCTGTCAAAATTCACTTTTTTCTGCGGATGCTGATAGTAGCCTTCTTTTAGAAGGCGTTTAAAGCGGGTCAGTTTTCCGTCCAGCGTTAACTCTTCTAACCCTTTATTAAATAGCGACAAAATAAGCTGACTGTCACTTTCGCCTTTAGGCACTAACAGATGCGTGGTTACAGTTGAGATAAACGGCTTAATGGGCATCACATCTCTGCGGTCGCCACTATCGAAATCACGCTGAAGCAAGTACCATCCGGTTAACTCATCAATGGGAAAAACGTCAATTTTACCGTCAATCAGCGCCTGTAAATTGTCTTTGTCTGTGGCACTTTCCACAACATTACTGCTGCTTTTAATGTAAGCGGCAAGTTCATCGTTGTATAAATACCCTTCTGTTACGCCCATCTTTAGGTCTTTTAAGTCGCTTAATTCAGCCCAAGTATCAGGGCCCTTTTCAGCATTAACATAAAACACCAAACTTTCCGCACTAATAGGGTTACTGTGGAAAAACTCACTTTCCCGGGCGCGCACAAAATTGCCGTATGAGATGGCGTCGTATTCGCCTTTCAGCGTTGCTTCAAGCGCCTCTTCCCAAGGTAAAGATACAAACTCAACCACAACGCCCGTTTCTAAGAACGCATCAGCGATAATGTGATTGATATAACCGTCGTGCTGCATGTCAGTTGACGTATAAGGGGCATACTCTGTGGTCGCTATTCGCAGTTTCATCCACGCATGGGCAAAACTTTGCATTGGAACTAGCGCTAGTATAAATGTCGCTATTAATAGTAATCGCATGTCAAAGTCCTGTTAGTGATTAGAAGTAAATACCAAGGTTTATGTTCAGGCGGTGGGTAGTTTCTTGTCTACCACCTAAGTCGAGTCCCACGCCCGGACCGCCTGAGAACCACATGTTTTTGCCTTGGATACTATCTACATATACAAACAATTTATCCCAGCCAAAGCTACAGCCATTTATCCACTGCGACGAGTTTTTCCCTTCACTTCCTTCACCTTTTGCCACGCTGTACTCTGAGTAACAAGTAAGTGATTCTATGTGAGTAAACTTATAAGGCACAGAGTACACAAGGTTTGCTGAATAGGTTTTACCGTCGGCCGCGGCTAAGAACGGGAAGGTGAAAGAGGATAGCGCTATGCGATCATTTGCTTGCCCTTCTGGTGCAGCCAAATCGTATTCATAATCGATATACTGCAGTTCGACCTTGAGGTCGCCTTGGGTATGACGCATATGCACGGCATAGGCATTCATATCACCATCGTCCAGGGTATCCAGGTTTAAGATGTTGCCGTATTGGTAAGACACGCCAATATCGGTAGTGCCTCCGCGAATAAAGTTTGCCGTGTAGTTAGCGCGTAAATTATATTGGCCGTCTTCTTTATTTCGATATTCACCGTCGTCCGCCACGTCGAACGAATAGCGCCCAAACTCAGCGGCATCGTTGTACTCGTCGTTCATAAAATAGGCGGCTTGAAAATCCCAGTTGCCCCAATCATGGTTTATTTTAACCCCAGCATCGTAATCATCTTCGAAGCCAAGATAATAATTTACCGAGAACCAAAAGTTGTTACTGGCAAAGGGCTGCAAACCAAACGGTGTTTGGGTTATACCTGCGGTAATTTCGGTTTGCTCATCGAAATGATAAGTCAGGTCGGCGAACCTTACTGTGTTGAAATCGGTGTTTTCGTACCATCGATATTCGGCTTTATAGCTAAATTGATCTGACTCACCCGACACGCCAAGTTTGAATGATTCAAATTCGAAACCATCTCTAAACTCGGGAATTTGCCAGTCTTGATGCCCGTAGTTAACCCTAACATGACCGCTTAAATTAAAGGGAAGTTCGTCAGCATTTGCGAAGCTTGAGGTGCACGAGGCTATTGAAACTAAAGAAAATGCGGATAGTAGCTTGTTCATTACTGTTCCTGTATTGAATTTTTGGCGGGAACCCTTTGCTAAAAAATGCCTCTAAGAAACACGAGGGGCGTTCAAGCGCTCAGGTGTATCGCGCACCAAAATAAATCCTTCAGTACTAACAATACTGAGCAAACCTTAAAAAAAGATCATTTGTTAAAGTCACACTTCTGTGAAGTGACTCATGGAAAGTGAAGTGCTATGTATGCGCGGTAGATGCAGAAAATTTTACTGTAAACGTCAGGTCTTATCTACTAATTGGTCGCCACTTGTACAGCGAATAGGGGAATATGTGAACATAGCGTGCCAGCTTTACGACTACATCGAAATTGCCTGTATGTATGGGCTTGAAGTGAGCGTGGTGTTAAAAGACGGGAATACGATAAACGGTACAGCACTGACCACAGTTATCGATAGACACAATGACGTGGCCACAGAGTGTATCCAAATGTCCATCGACAAAACCAAGCAAAATATTGCGCTTAATGAAATCGCTCAACTTCACGCAATAACTGACAACCCGCATTTCAGCTCAGTCAGCTTTTAGGTAGTATGCGCAGCTAACTTAGCTTAACTTTCAAAGTGAGCCTGATTTATGACGCTAAACCTCTCGGCCATTACTTTTTTTGTAGACGACTACGACAGTGCCATTGAGTACTTCACCACGGTTTTAAACTTTACCTTAACCGAAGACAAAGTAACCGGCGAAAACTCGCGTTTTGTTCTGGTAACCCCACCTCACAGCGCTACGAGCTTGTTGTTGGCGCAAGCGAAAAATGACACAGAAATGGCACTCATTGGCAGGCAAGCCGCCGATAAAGTATTTTTAATTTTGAATACTGACGACTTCTGGCGCGACTACAATGCCATGCAAAGCAAAGGGGTGGCGTTTTTAGAAACCCCTCGAGAAGAAGTGTATGGTACGGTAGCCATCTTTAGAGATAAGTTTGGCAATAAGTGGGATTTGATCCAAACCACCTAATTGCACTTTATATAAGTACGCCTTGTCGTTGTGATATTTTTTCTGCAAGGCTTTAAGTGAATAGTGTAAGGAAGTAGAGGAGAAGTAGCACGTGCAGGCCATGAAGCGTTCCATTATTGCTGATGTTGTTGCAATAGCGGCAATAGCACTGTTGGTCACTACGACGTTTTATTGGATAGAAGCAAGGCGCGAAGTCATAATTCTCTGCGATAATTTTACGCCTGGCGTATCGAAAAAGAGTGTCGAACGCCAGCTAGATACTGCAAACTTATTGTTGTGGGATACAGAGTTTGTTGCAAATGGCAGCAAAATTGAAGCATATAGCCCTCTACACTTAGGCATTATGAAATGCAGTGTAGAGTTTAATAAGCAAGATATTGTTGTATTCTCTATTGTTGAGTAATCAAACTCCCTAACAGCTTCCTCTACTTTTTGCGTTCTATGTGAACCAGGTTGGTGCAACGTTTACATCGACGCAACACCCTATTCACCGGTGCGCTAAAAGTCGTAAAGGCAAACTTACCTTCCGCCATTTATCGCACCGAGTTAACTTTTCATCTAGCTGTAACCCACTGCGTTGTAAACGTATAATTACGAAGTGTCTTCTTAACGCAAACTTTTTCTTATGCAAAAAACAAAACACAGTGTCATCGAGGATGTTTTCGCCCTGATAAGTGCCGGCTTGTTTGTTGCTTTTGGCGTATATTTATTTCAGTCTCAAGACTTAATGGTAGGTGGCGCGGCAGGCTTAGCGCTGTTAGGTACTTATGCCGTAGATATAGACTTCGGCTTGCTATTCTTTCTGATTAACTTACCGTTTTACACCCTAGCTTGGACGCAAATTAGCAAGCGTTTCACCATTAACACCTTTATATCCGTCACCACGGTTTCTGTACTAACTGAGCAAATTCCAGCGTTTGTGGATATTAGCCACGTAAATCCATTTTTCGCGGCGGTATTTGGCGGTATTTTAATTGGTGTAGGTATGCTGATGATGTTTCGTCATAGCTCAAGCCTTGGTGGCGTTGGTATTATGGCGTTCTATTTACAACAGCGTTTCAATATTAGAGCCGGTACATTCCAGCTAACCGTAGATAGCTGTATATTACTTAGTGCTCTGTTTTTCATCGCTTGGCCTTTAGTGCTAATTTCAATTTTAGCGGCATTTTGTTTGAACATGGTTATTTCGCTTAACCATAGACCAGAGCGTTACTTCCCAGTGCAAGGCGAATCTGAATCAAAAAAGGCAAACGCTGAGTCAAACAACGCCGATACCAATCACATGGAAAATCGTGCTGAAAACAGCCTAGAACAGTGCTTAGACAGCGAGCTTCGCGCACAAAACGGCTAAATTTACTCAGCCAGTCTTTGCCATTCGGTCATAAATTTTCGCTGTTACTCCCCTCAAAAAGAGACAGCAGCGATGATTAGGGCAACAAATAAAAAGCCCGGTTAGGCACAACCTAACCGGGCTTTCTTGTATCTTTTATTTGTATTCCTAGACGCCTACAACAAACCTATTGCTTCTTCTGAACAGGTCTTGACGGTCGACTTACTACTCCACGGTTCACTCTTGGACGAGAAAACGAAGTACGCATACAAACCTCACTTATGAGTTGTTGCTCAGCACAGTTGGAGGCGAAACATTCACCGCAATCCCGCAACCAAGCCGATACAGTATAGGCTCAAAATGGGGGTAAAAGTCTCATTCTTTTAATGAATAGTGCTTTATTAAAACTTATATGCGGTCTAGCCAAACTGGCACTGCTTTGATAACTAAAGGTATTTTACAATGCGCGGCACGCGTTGAGAAACGCGGGTCATTAATTCGTAGTCGATAGTGTCAGCATTAGCCGCAACTTCCTGAATTGGCACATTATGCCCCCAGAGTTCAACTTCATCGCCCACCGCGACGTTGTCGATATGAGTTACATCGATTGTGATCATGTCCATAGAAACGCGGCCAGCTAAATAGGCGCGTTTACCTCTAATCATTACCGGCGTACCGTTTTTGCAGTGTCTTGGATAGCCATCGGCATAACCAATGCCAACGGTTGCAATTTTGCTGGGCTTACTTGCTACCCAGGTTTGACCATAACCAATTCCCTCACCTGCAGGTATGGTTCGTACCGCTAATACACTGGAGCGAAGTGTCATGGCAGGGTAGATTTCAATGTCGAGATTTTGTGAGGTAGAAACGGCACCGCCATAAACCCCCACACCTAAACGGTTCCAAGCATTTCGACTTGCAGGCCAGTTTACCGTGGCGGGAGAATTAGCCACGCTGGATGGCAAGTCCAATTTACTCGCTACTTGATTGAACGCATCGATTTGCGTGTTGGTAAAGTTATTATCTAAATCGTCAGCGCACGCAAAGTGCGTAGCAATAACCGTTTGCTCGCTAAGTAAATGATTGTACTTATCAGCAATCCCTTCGATATCGGAAAGGGCAAAACCCAACCGGTGCATGCCGCTATCCACTTTAAGCCAAATATGCGGGCGCTGCTGTTCGGGGCAGCTTTCTAACCACGTAAGCTGTTCTTCGCAGTGCATAACTAATATACAGTTATGCTGAAATGCCATTTGGCACTCTTTTGCCTGATGTGCCCCTTCTAACACCACAATAGGCGCAGAAATTCCCGCGTCGCGAAGCGCAATGGCTTCTTCAATTATTGCTACGGCAAAACGCGAAGAAACATGCTGAAGAATGCGCGCAACATTTACTGCTCCATGACCATAAGCATCGGCCTTTACTACCGCCATAGACTGACTTGAGGGCGCTAAAGCAGCAAGGGCTTTAAAATTATGTAAAAGGGCATCAGCATGAATGATAGCTTGCGTTTGTCGGCTCACAGAAAAACACGTTCCTTAAATGTTTAATGAGAAAGAATATCGAAAGCCAAAGTGTACCACGAGAAACGTATTAGCTGCGCAGGATTAATAATGAAAAACGTACCATCTAACGCAAGGTTTCTTATGGCATAAAATACCGTTATGCTTTGCGCTAGCTCATTATCACAATTTCGTTGCCCCAAGGTTTTCAATGTCTTCGCACAATTCTTCTACTTCAGAATCATCCGCCAACGCCAGTATTAAAAATACAGTCAGTACTGACATTCAAGCGGCAGGTAATAAACCTACTGTTAACGAATTAGCCCAGTCACTGAATAAAATTGTTTCAGAAGGCAGAAACCCAGACACCCTCGATATAGACACGCTAAGCACAGAAGGCATTCTTGCCCGCATTAACAACGAAGACGCGAAAGTGGCAAACGCAGTTACCTCGCAAATTCCGCAAATTGGAAAAGCGGTGGATGCTGCAACCATTAGCATTAAAAATGGTGGCAGGCTTATTTATATAGGCGCGGGAACCAGCGGCAGGCTGGGCATACTTGATGCGGTAGAGTGCCGCCCCACGTTTAGCGTGCCTGATGAACTGGTTGTTGGCGTGATAGCTGGCGGTGAAAAAGCCATTCAGCACGCCGTAGAAGGTGCAGAAGATGACGTCGACGCGGGGCGTGCTGATCTTGTAGCGCTGTCCTTAAACCACAACGATACCGTTATTGGTATTTCGGCAAGCGGTCGTACACCCTATGTAAGTGGCGCACTGGAATATGCCCGTTCGCTTGGCTGCTTTACCGGCGCTATTGCATGTAGCCCTAACGCCGCTATTTTTACCCATGCTGATGTAGCTATATGCCCAGTTGTTGGCCCTGAGGCACTTACTGGCAGTACGCGCATGAAGTCGGGTACGGCGCAAAAGCTAATTCTTAATATGATTAGCACCAGCACAATGATTAAGCTGGGGAAAACCTATCAAAACTTAATGGTAGATGTGAATGCCACTAACGAAAAACTAAAAGCCCGTGCGCTTCGCATTGTTATGCAGGCTACGGACTGCAGTGAAAATGCTGCTTTAGCAGCGCTTAGTGCGTGTAACAACAAAGCTAAAGTTGCTATTTTAATGGTATTAACGGGGCAATCTGCCGAGCAGGCCGCCGCTCAATTAGATGCTAGCGGTGGATATTTACGTTCCGCCGTGAATAAAAGCGAATAAGCACGGTAGCCTAATGCTATGAAAGTTTTAACTTCGGTCACATTTAACAAGGTTTTTAGACGCCTAACGTCGAGCGCATTCATTGCAGTACTTTCTCTAGCACTAATTAGCTTATCGCTTAACGGCTGTGCACAGCAAAGCTTATCTACACATGTATATACAAGCGATGCAGGTGGCAACGCGAAGCAGCCTACACTAGGGGATAAGCAGCCTGTATCAAGCACTAAGCAGTTTACTGTTGGCGCTGAACGCTATTCGAAATACCTGCCCTTGCTAGCAGGTAAACGGGTTAGTTTGGTGGTAAACCAAAGCGCGTTGGTTTCGAGCCACAGCGCATTGCCTTCTAGCATGGTTGAGCCTGAAGAGCGCGAATCGAGCAACAGCTTGGCTGCACAAAAAAATAAGATAAAGACAAGCCAGCGCAATCAGCATCTGCTTGATGCCCTACTTCAACGCAGTGTTAATGTTGTAAGTATTATGTCACCGGAGCACGGATTTAGAGGAGAAAAAGGCGCTGGCGAAAAGGTAGATAGCAATATTGATGCTAAAACCGGTATACCTATTCACTCCCTTTACGGCCCAACCAAAAAGCCTACCCCCGACATGTTGGATGGCATCGATGTGATTGTTTTCGATATTCAGGATGTAGGCGTACGCTTTTATACCTATTTAAGCACCTTGCACTATGTGTTGGAGGCGGCCTTTGCGCGTAATATCGACGTTATCGTGTTAGATAGGCCAAATCCTAACGGCCGTTATGTTGACGGCCCAGTACTTCAATCTGAATTTTCGTCGTTCATTGGCTTGCATCCTATTCCCGTCTTACACGGTATGACCTTGAGCGAACTTGCTCAAATGATTGTGGGGGAACAGTGGTTAGATATTGACGTGAGCAGTTATGACAACGCTAAGCTTACCGTTGTCCCAGTGCAGGATTATCAACGCACTGCACATTATTCATTGCCCGTAGCCCCTAGTCCTAATCTGCCAAACGATTTATCGATACGCCTTTACCCAACGCTGTGCTTTTTTGAGGGCACCGACGTGAGTATAGGTCGCGGCACTGACTTTCCCTTCCAACTTATTGGCCACCCGTTTGTTGAGTTTGGTAAAACCAAGATACCGGTAAATGCAAATAGTGCAGCGCCCCACCCCAAACATGAAAATACTCTGCTAAGTGCACATGTCTTTTCTTATGCTGATCCTACGATCTTGGAAGGCTCTGACTCTAAGCAAACAACTCACAAGCGCTCACCAATTAGTGGCTTGGATATCGCTACATTGATAGACGCCTATTCTCGTTTTTCTGAATATAACAAGATGGTCAGCGCCAGTGATGCCTCTGAAGAAACTTTCTTTACTCGCCCAGATTTCTTCGACAAATTAGCGGGTACCGATGCGCTACGATATCAAATTCAAGCCGGTAAAACGCCTGCAGAAATTCGTCAGAGTTGGCAGAAAGAGTTAAGCAAATTTAGAGAAAAACGAAAAGCATACCTGCTTTACGAAGACACGGATTGATATACAGATAAACGCCTTTAGCCTTGAGGATTTGAGGTTTCTTATCAAGGTAAATGTGGAGGAAGCGTTAGCGATGCCAAACTTAACATACAAAATGTAAGTAAATACTCACACCCAAATAAATACAGGTTTATTGGAGGCTAAAAAAGTTAGTAAAAACTAACCTTCTTCATTTTTTGTTTTTACCAAAGCTGCGAGCTGAGCTTCAGCGGTGGCTTTTTGATGTTTAAGCTCATCTCTGTTTTCGCCTTCACTATCAGCTAGTTTTGCATCAATATCGGCGATCGTCTGCATCAGCGTTTCTTTACTTTTTTCTTTTTGCTCGGCCTCTTCAGCCTTGTCAAAAATAACGTCTTCAGGAGATGCTTCTTCTTGTTTAGTGTGTCCAGGCGATTTAGCTATCATTTTCAAGCCGTCGGGCTGGGGACGTTGATTCATAAAGCTAGGAGAAATAATTTCAATATCGGCATTATGCAAAGCGTCGAGTACGGCTTTGTGAAGCCGTGAGCGCGCGCTCAGCAAACTCTTCACTTCAGTTAGTAGACCTGAAATGCGATAACTTACTGAAAAGTCGCCTAGCCCAACCACTTGTACAAATGGCTCTGACAGCTGGGCATTTTCAGCTGCCACAAGTAAGTGCTTTTCAATAATGCTGTGATGAATATCGTAACCTAAGCTGATATCCACACTAACAATTGCGCCAGACGCTCTGGTCACAGAAATGGGCGAATTCACCATCAGTGTATTGGCAAAGGCAATAAGCTCTCTGCTCTCAGTCTGAATTTCAACATCGAGCAAGCCCATTTCGGTAACACGACCGCTGTAGCCTTCTACCTTGATAAAGTCACCCACTTTAAACGGACGGTTTACACGAAGTACAATCCCTGCCATCAAATTCCCTACCATGGTGGTAGAAGAAAAGGCAATCACACCTGATATAAGTACGCCGATAAGTGCAATAACCTGATTTCTAGTACTCTCACTTACAGGGAGCGTCATCGCAATTACGACAGCTCCAATGATAGTAAGTACCAACATTCCTACTTGGCGAGGTAACTTCTGCTCACTAGTAAGATGGCTCTGCTTGGCTAGCAGAAGGTAGTGCAGTGCGATGAGCGCACTTATTACCAATACAATAGCGACTAGGAGCGGAACAAAAGGGAACAACGCACTTAATACCGAATCGACTAATGAAGTTTTCGTAGCGCCTGATGTATTTGTTGTATTCACGGTATTTCCTTTTGAAATGGCTTTTGAATTGGCTTTTGAAATGGCTTTTGGCTTGGCTCTTAGTTCGCACTTAAATGGGCAATATCTTTGGTTTTGGTCTCTGCTTTCGCGTGGCCACCTATTTCAACGAAACAGGTGAACGTCCCTCAGCGAGCGCGCTACCAAGTAATACATCTACCAAAGCATTAAGACCATAGCTCGTAACGTGCTGATTTTCTTTGTCACTTTGCTGTGTAATGTTCACCGCATAACTAAATGTAGCAACAGCAACATCGGCTAGCTCTTTCACGTCATGCGCTTTATATGGCATGCGCAGTGGAGCAAAGACCACGGTTTTATTCTGTGCTTTCGCAGCAACCATTATTTTTTTGCTAAATGCCATCACCTCAGTCTCGCTTGCGCGTTGTTTCACATGCTCAGGTAAATCGAAACCTGCTAATTCATAGTTAGCATGGAGCGGACTAATATTACCAACCACCAGCACGTCAGCTTGTTTTAATAAATTCATTGCTAATTGGGTTTTAGGTAGCGCAGTTAACGGCAAACACGCAAACTCCAGAGTCTTATTGTTAAAGTTGGAACGTGCGCGTGTAAGCGCAGCTTCGAATGCTAAACATCTTGCTGCGTCTGGCATAAGCGCCAACCAGCGATTTGAAGTTATTGGCAACTCATCCTTCCCGAAGAGTACAGATACCGAAGATTTAGAAAGCGCTTTCTCGATTTTAATTTCTCTATTTTTCAAACTGTTAGGGTTATTCATTGAAGCATTTTCTTTCGCTTCATTGAGCCACCATGACATGGGCTTGGAAATAAAACTTTGCAAAGCAAAGCGCTGTTTTGCCTTAATAATACGATTATGAGACGCTTTCAAGAATGCGCTTTCTGAAATTCGATATGCTGCATTATCCATAAGTAACGCGAACTTTTTTATGTCGTCTTGGGTTCTTATGGTGAACGGCATAAGCGCAATGTCAGCACCTGCGCTGAATGCACTGACTAATGCTTCTTCATGGGAGAAAAACTGAGTAATACCTGCCATGTCTAACGCGTCAGTAACGATAAGGCCTTGATATCCTAATTGGTTGCGAAGCAAATTGCTTAGTATCTTCTTCGACAAAGTAGCAGGAACTATTTGTGACTTACCATGCTTATCAATAATTGTCGTATCGTCTAAAGACGGGTACTGAATGTGTGCACTCATTACCATTGCAGGAGGCGTTGCGCTATTAATGATATTCGCAAAAGGAAGGATGTCACCCGCCATAGCTTGCGCTTTGCTATGCGTTACTTGCGGCAAGCCACTGTGGCTATCTACATGGGTATCACCATGGCCTGGAAAATGTTTGATAGCACTCATTACACCTGTACTTTGCATAGCACTGACAAATGTCTGCCCGAGTGCGGCTACCTGCTCTGGATTTTCCGAAAAGCTGCGTACGTTAATAACGGGGTTCTTCGGCTCGCTATTTACATCAACCGACGGCGCAAAATTGGTGTTTATTCCCAGCGGTAAAAGCGTTTGCCCAATATGCGATGCCACACTTTGCGCAAATGCGCTGCCTCGCTGATGAAACGTGGCGCCAATGGCCATGTTTCCCGCAAACGGCGAGAGCATGTCTGAAGGCAACCTTGCTACTCTGCCCCCTTCTTGATCGACAGCAATAAACAACGGCTGACTACCTGCTTTTACCATATG
Source organism: Alteromonas sp. CH_MED4-4 (assembly GCF_037029575.1). Lineage (NCBI taxonomy): Bacteria > Pseudomonadati > Pseudomonadota > Gammaproteobacteria > Alteromonadales > Alteromonadaceae > Alteromonas > Alteromonas sp. CH_MED4-4. The sequence goes on from NZ_JAYMEU010000029.1 coordinate 21,378, forward strand.
CTGCTGCATGGTGTAATTGAGCGTAATTAACTGCTCGGTATTTTGAATGTTCTCTGAAAACAAAATAACACCGCCGATGTTGTGCGTACTAAGCACATTTAAAAGTGACGGTGGAATTACGGTCATGGGCGTACGGCAGCGCGAAGACGGCGTATTGTCTTCACAGAAATAGCGAAAATCCAAAATGATTTTTTGCCCGAGCATGTTTTTTACAGCGCGAATTGTTTCGGCATCAGCGCTGGGCTTAGGATTATTCGAAGCGTTAGCACTTCCAGATTGAGCGGTTGCGCTAGCAGTAAACAGTGAAGCACTTAATAAAATGAGTATGCCTGACAAGATAGCGCTAAGGCCCATCAATGAAGCACGTTTTTTACAAATAACTTGCTGGAATAACAATGTTTATCTAATCCTTGGTAACACGAAGCACAATACGGTACGCTAGCATAAATGAGAGAAGCACGTTCGCCAACTTTGAACTGCAATCACACATTCTCTTACGCAAATAGACATACCTATAGGGAAGGTAGAGCGTAGTAACTTATCAAAGCTCAACAAGTCCTAGGCACACATAAATTTAAGTTTGGAAAGAAGTATGGATTGGATGTCAGTCATCCCCCCTCTTGTGGCTATTGCCGTCGTCTTTTGGAAAAAAGAAGTCATACTCGCATTAGCGCTGGCTGTTTTGTGCGCGGAAGCGTTAATTTTGGTAAATGCTGATATCGCTAGCAGCTATATGGCGCCCATTAATGCCATAGAGCGCGTGGTTGATACCGCCGCGAGCCCGGGCAATACACGGGTGCTTATTTTCTCTGTACTAGTGGGCGCGTTGCTCGCATTTATACGTGACTCTGGCGGAGTAACGGCAACGGTCAACTTTCTAGTAAACAAAGGGGTAGCGAAGAGTCGCAAACAAGTTGGCGGCTTGACCATGTTCACTGGCATCGCTGTATTCATAGAATCAAACTTAAGTGTGCTCACTGCCGGCATATTCGCCCGAGGTCTGTTTGACCGTTTCGGCATGAGCCGCGCGCGCTTAGCCTACATCATCGACTCCACCAGCGCGCCCGTTTGTATTTTGATTTTATTGAACGGCTGGGGGGCATTTATACTCAGCCTGCTCGATGCATACGAGCTACCAGCTTCGTCAGCCTCAATTTTATGGGGCAGCGTGTTTTTTAACTTTTACGCTATCTTCACCTTACTTATTGTGGCCTACACTATTTCCGCTGACAAAGTGCACGGCCCCATGGCTGAGGAAGAAAAAGCACTCACGCATGTAGAGGTTAACCAAACTACGGAACCTGCCACCAAGGCACGTTTTATGTTGGTACCGCTAATAATAATGGTATTAAGCATGGTTGGCTTCATGTTCTGGACAGGTAATGGGGTATTGTCTGAAGGCAGTGGGAGCAAATCTGTACTTTACGCTACGGCTCTTGCCACTGCCATTGCCTATGGTCTGCTCTTAATCCACAAGCGTTTTACCCACAAGGAAGCGGTAGAAATTGGTTTTAAAGGGATGGGTGAACTACTTCCTCTAGTAACCATAGTGTTACTGTCGTTAACCTTAGGCAATAGCCTTAAGGTGCTTGGAACAGGCGTGTTTGTCGCGGGCATAGTGGGAGAGTATCTTCCTTTAGTGCTTATTGTTCCCATGCTATTTATTGCCGGAGCGATCATGTCGTTTACCACAGGCACGTCATGGGGCACATTCGCCATCCTAATTCCTATTGGTGTGCCGCTGATTCAAAGTTTAGGGTTACCCCCTTCACTGGTCATTGGCGCTATTTTGGGGGGCGGCATATTTGGTGATCACTGTTCACCTATTTCCGACACTACTGCCGTATCTTCGCTAGCAGCAGGTACTGACGTATTAACGCACGTTAAAACTCAGTTTCCCTACGCACTATTTGCGGGCGCACTTACGCTTATTGCCTATTTTGTAGCAAGCTTGGTCATGCTTGGTTAATGCCGTTGATTAAAGTTTGCTGGAAGTCAGTTGCTAATCGCAAAGGTTTAGCAATGTCTGTAACAAGGAGTTTGTAATGAAAAAGCGGATAGCTAACATCGGGTTTATCTCGGTAATAGTGGCATTTATTTCAGTAGTGGCAGCGTGTTCCCATGCGCCAAATCCCCCTGCTGATAGTGCTAGCAACAATACAGTAGGGCTTAGCCAACAGGCCGTTGCCATGCCTGACAGCTACAGTGCCGATGCTGCAATGCAGGTACTCCAAGAAGGTGGTAACGCAATTGATGCTGCTATTACGGCACAGTTTGTCTTGGCTGTTACTCTACCTGAGGCGGGCAACGTAGGCGGTGGCGGCTTTATGACAATAAAGTTTGAAGATAACACCGACTTTTTAGATTACCGTGAAATGGCACCTGAAAATGCGCATCGCGATATGTATCTTGACAAGCAAGGTAACGTAAAACCGTATGAGTCTTTGTTTGGGGCTAAAGCGTCTGGCATTCCTGGTACCGTTGCTGGTATGTGGGCCGCGCACAAAAAATACGGCACATTGGATTGGGAGCGTCTACTCGCACCAGCCGTTGATTTAGCCGAGCAAGGTTTTGTGGTTCACGAGAAGCTGGCCAATAACATTGATCACTATATTGAGCGTACCAAAGAAGCATCTATCAATAACAACTTTAGCGAGTATTTTGCACACGCTAAAGCAGGCACTACCTTCAAACAGCCAGAGCTAGCGAAAACGCTTAAAGCTATTCAGCAACAGGGAAAGGATGGCTTTTATAAAGGCGATGTAGCAAAGCATATTGTTGATTTTATGCAGCAAAACGGCGGCCTTATTACCTATGAAGACTTACTGGCTTACAAAGCAGTGTGGCGCAAACCTCTTCACCTAAACTGGCAAGGTTATGAGCTGGTGACCGCACCTCCTCCAAGCTCTGGTGGTGTTGCCGTTGCCCAGTGGATCGGCATGCTAGAAGCCTATGACGCAACGCACGATTTGCCAGCGCAAAACAGTACTGAATACATTCACGTTATGTCAGAAATTGGTAAGCGCGTGTTTGCCGATCGCGCTGAATACATGGGCGATCCTGATTTTGTTAGTGTTCCGGTAAAAGCGCTCACTGACGCTAACTATATTACTCAACGCGCAGCAGATATTCAGCCTACCAGTATTTCTGATACCCCAAGCGTTAAGCCTGGTTTAAAAGAAAGCGAAGATACAACACACTTCTCCATTATGGACAGATGGGGTAACGCTGTTGCCAATACAACGACCATCAACCTCACTTTTGGTAGCGGTGTTGTTGTGACTGGCGCTGGCTTTTTGTTGAATGATGAAATGGACGATTTTAGTGCTAAGCCTGGCGTGCCTAACTTCTTTGGCGCAGTGGGTGGTGAGGCAAATGCTATTGAACCTTACAAGCGCATGCTGTCTTCTATGACGCCAACGCTGGTTACTAAAGACGACCAAGTGGTTCTGGTAACAGGCTCTCCTGGCGGCACTACCATTATTTCGTCGGTCACACAGTCGCTATTGAATGCCCTGCTTTACGATATGAGCGCTGAAGAAGCCGTGAACTCACCACGTTTTCATCACCAGCTATTGCCCAAAGACACCATTCGTATGCACGACGGGTTTACAGAGGCAACGGTAAATGAGCTTAAAGCGATGGGCTATACCATAGATAACCGTCGCTTTGGTGATGTGCATTTAATTAAACGCACTAAAGAGGGTGTAGAAGCCGCATCTGAAAAAAGCGGCCGGGGTAAAAGCCTAGTACAACCGTATTAGAACAGCCATATTAGCACAGCCGTATTAGCACAGGGCTGTTAGCTGATCCACATTAGCTGAGCTCCATTAGCGTAGCTTTGAGGGCTCAGCTAATGTGGATCAGCCTTGAACAAAGTACAAGCTGAAAACTACAGCAACAGCGTGGCGTCGATAGGCACGTACTTAGACGCCACTTTTTGAATACTTTCAGCCGTTAATGCAGGAACACCGTACACCGTTACGGTTTTCCCTTTTGCTTTAAGGGCGTTTACAAGAATATCGAAATCGCCGTCGCCCGACACCAGAATAACTTCGTCAACATCGTCGGCGTGTTCAAGTGCATCTACCGTAATGCCCACATCCCAGTCGCCTTTCGCCGAGCCGTCAGCACGTTGAATGAAAGGCTTTAACTTTACTTCAAACCCAATAGCACGAAGAATGTTTTGAAATTCACGTTGTTTGCTGTCACCCCTGTCTATGGCATATGCAAAAGCATGAGCTATATCCAAATTGTAGGTAAGTTCACGCCAAAACTGGTTGTAATTAAAGTTACGTTTGTACGCCTGACGGCAGGTGTAATACACGTTTTGTACGTCTACCAGCACTAATGCTTTATTCAAAACCACTCTCTTTATCGATTTAATCGGTTATTGTTTTCTGATGTTATAGCCTTTTGATAATAAGCCCAAAAACCTGATGATGAAGTTTATGCGCAAAGAGCAACTGACACCGATTATTATGAAGCGAAAAGCTGACAAATATCTGCGAACGCTTTGAACTCTAACGCGTTGCCGAAAGGGTCTTTGAAAAACATGGTGGCTTGTTCACCCGGCTTACCTTTAAAACGAATGTAAGGTGCGATAACAAACTCGGTATCGGCAGCCTCTAATTTACTTGCCAGTGCTTGCCAATCGTCCATGGTTAGCACAACGCCAAAGTGCGGCACCGGCACAGCATGATCGTCTACCCCGTTATAGGCAGGCGGCGACGGCATAGCCTCTACACAATGGGTCACTAATTGATGGCCGAAGAAGTTCCAATCTATCCACTGGGTGTCACTGCGGCCCTTTTCACAACCCAACAACTCACCGTAAAACGCTTCTGCGTCGGTTAAATTAGTGACCGGAATGGCAAGATGAAAAGGTTGAACCATGAAAACTCCTGTTATAAAAACTTCTTAAGCAACGACAGCTTAAACTTAGAAAACGGCGCATAACGAAAGAACACGTCAAGGGCGAATGAACGTTTCATTACCGTTTTAATATGGCTGAATGTATCAAAACCTGCTTGGCCATGATAGCTACCCATGCCGCTATTTCCTACGCCACCAAACGGTAACTCAGGGTTAGTCATAAACAGCATAGTGTCGTTAGTACACACACTGCCTGAACTGGTTTTGCTGATAATATTATCAAGCACATCGTCCTTATCACTAAATGCATAAAGTGCGAGTGGCTTAGGCCTGCTGTTCACGAACTTAATGCCCGCCTCCATGTTGTCGACAGTGATAATAGGTAGAATAGGGCCGAAGATCTCTTCTTTCATTAGCGGGCTATCTAGCGATGGCTCCAGTACAAGGGTAGGCGCCATTGCTGGACGAGATTCATCTAGCTCGCCGCCATACACCACATTGACGTTTTCAAGGTAACTTTCAAGACGCTTTAAGTGACGATGATTAACGATATTGCCGTAATCTCGTGACGATAAAGGTGCTTTGCCGTATTGCTTTTTCAGCTCTTTTTTAACCGCATCAATAAGCTTTTGCTCAAAGCCCTTTTCAACAATGACATAGTCAGGCGCAATACAAGTTTGGCCCGCATTCATCCATTTACCCCACACTAAACGGCGCGCGGTGACAGCAAGGTTTGTGTTTTTATCAACAAAACAGGGGCTCTTACCGCCAAGCTCAAGGGTTACTGGCGTTAAATGTTTGGCCGCGGCGCTCATGACAATTTTGCCCACCACTTCACCACCGGTGTAAAAAATATGGTCCCATTTGCAGGCAAGTAGCGCCGTCGCTTCATCTTTACCGCCTTCTATTACGGCAACGCATGAATTATCCATATATTGGGGGATAAGCTTAGCCACCAGCGACGAGGTTTCTTCAGCCAATTCAGAGGGTTTCAATACCGCACAGTTGCCCGCTGCAATAGCGGCGATGTAAGGGGCAAGCAATAACTGAAGCGGATAATTCCACGCTCCGATAATAAGCACAGTGCCAAGCGGCTCAGGCTTGCGAAAGCTCTTACCTGGCCATGCCACCATGGGCGTTGATACTTTGCGTGGTTTTGCCCATTTATCCAAATGCTTAAGCGTATGCTTGATATCAGAAAGCAGAAACCCTTGTTCCGCTACCATGGCTTCGGTCTTACATTTGCCTAAATCATTTTTAAGGGCCTGTAAAATGTCGTGCTGGTTGTCTTTCAGTAAAGTTTCTAATGCCTTTAACTGGCTTTTACGCCACTCCAAGGACTTGGTTCTCCCTGTATCGAAACTGTCGTTAAGCTTGTGAACAACGTCAACGAAACACACGCCAGTTTCCACTGCGTGAAGAGAAGGTCTATTTGGCATAAGAAGGCTCCGATAGCATAACACCCACTGCAACAATTCTATGGCTCATCTTAAGATTGTTGTCGGGCAAAGCAGCGCAATAATTAACTGATACTATCTTATATTAATAGGGATGTTCGAAGACAACGCAACTAAATTGTTAATTAATGTTTAATGAGCTCGTATTTTAGGGCAAGTGGCTGACGTCACACTTAAGGAGTATAAACAGTTAACGTTGAAGCAATAACAAGATTATATAAAAGTAAAAGGTCGAAAAATTACAAAAAAAGCCCAGTGAACACTGGGCTTTTAAACATTTAATGTGAAACTATTACGCGTCGTATGGGCTGCGTAAAACGATAGTTTCGTTTCTGTCAGGGCCTGTTGAAACGATATCAACCGGCACACCTGTTAGCTCTTCAAGACGCTTAATGTAGTTTTTCGCAGCTTGTGGAAGCGCTTCAAACTCAGTTACACCAAAGGTGTTGTCTGTCCAACCCGGCATTTCTTCATAAACAGGCGTCACTTTTTCGTAACCGTCAGCCGCCATAGGAGGAACGTCTTTCACGTTGCCGTCTGCATCTTTGTAGCCTACACAAATTTGAAGGCTTTCAAGACCGTCTAGCACGTCAAGCTTGGTTAAACAGAAACCTGTAATAGAGTTGATTTGTACTGCGCGTTTCATCGCAACTGCATCGAACCAACCCGTGCGGCGCTTACGACCTGTGGTCGCGCCAAACTCGTGACCTTTAACACCTAAGTGTTGGCCTACTTCACATTCTAGTTCAGTAGGGAAAGGGCCTGAGCCTACACGCGTAGTGTATGCTTTAACAATACCCAGTACGTAATCTAGCTTAAGTGGGCCAAAGCCAGCACCCGTTGCTACACCACCAACGGTAGTGTTTGACGACGTAACATAAGGATAAGTACCGTGATCGATGTCTAGAAGTGTACCTTGTGCACCTTCAAACATAATAGGCAAGCCAGCATTGTGTGCTTTGTCTAGTTCGTCAGTTACATCAACAACCATTGCTTTAAGAATGTCAGCAACTTCCATTGCACCTTTTAAGGTTTCATCAAAGTCTACTGCTTCTTCGCCATAGTACTGAGTAAGCGTGAAGTTATGCACGTCTAGCACTTCTTTTAGCTTTGCTGCGAAGTCTTCTGCATTAAACAAGTCACCAACGCGTAATCCACGACGGGCTACTTTATCTTCATACGCTGGACCGATACCACGACCAGTTGTACCAATTGCTTTTGCGCCGCGGGCTTTTTCGCGCGCTACGTCTAGTGCAATGTGATAAGGAAGAATAAGCGGACAAGCTTCACTAATCTTTAATCGCTCGCGCACTGGAACGCCACGCTCTTCAAGCATAGTCATTTCTTTCATTAGTGCGTCAGGGCTAAGCACAACACCGTTACCAATAATACAGGTAACATTTTCGCGTAGGATGCCTGATGGGATTAAGTGAAGTACGGTTTTTTCACCGTCGATTACTAGAGTGTGACCTGCATTGTGTCCGCCTTGGTAACGAACAACATATTTTGCGCGATCAGTGAGTAGGTCTACGACCTTGCCTTTACCCTCGTCACCCCATTGAGTGCCGAGTACCACAACGTTCTTTGCCATGAATCATATGTGTAAGAAAATTAGGCGGGGATTCTACAAAATTCTAGGGCAAGGATCATCTCTTTTTCGAACAAAAATACGACTATTTTATTTTTATTTTTGAAATCACAAAGATGCCCCACTTACGCTCGAGCCTTTTTGAAGTAAGGCTTGGTTTCTTATTTTTCGGCACAAACATTCTAAGATACTAATTTTTAAAGTTTTCTAAACATTACCTAGTATAAAAGCTGAACAGACGGTCTACCCCAGTCTGCACTACGCCCATTTATATAACGTTTTGCTATTATTCGCGGGCATTGGATGTTTAAAAGATAATGAGGTATTCAAAGGGCTGAAAATATACCTTTGAATGTTGAATACAGGTTTAAGAGCACACTTTTCAGTCAACGGTAAAGTCGTGCTCCTTTTCGAACTATGTATTATGGTAAAGCGTGTGACGATGGTTGATGAGGTCCGTTTTCACACCGCTTCACGCCTCTTAATGCCTAGATCTGGGCGCTAACTCAACTGAAATAAAACAGCAGTAGTGCGCCTATTATCACAAGGGTTCCGCCAGTTTGACGTAGTTGATTACTGGGCTGTTGGCTTATCTGAAGTAAATAATTGCGCCATTTATTTGGAAAAAGAAGCGGCCCTATTCCTTCTATAATAAGTACCAACGCTAAAGCGGGTAGTAGCCACTCCATAAAACTATCCTCAAATAATTGTGACGTTAATATTTACGTATGTTTAAAGCAACGACTTACGCTTTCTGATTCAGTGCGGTTAAATCAATGTACTCAGGGGTGTGGTACAGACCAAAACCAAATCGTAAGCAGTTTCCTCTAAAATCGGTAAGGATATGGTGCTCTTTAAGCGCTGAAGCAAGGGCTTTTGTTTCATCGGCACTATCTAATTCAAAGGTAAGGAAATGCCCCCGGTGTGCTTCATCACTTACTGCTAGATGTTTTTCGTTTAGCAAGGGATGGTTGCAGGTAGCAAGTTTCTCTAGAAATGTGCGCTGCATGCCCATTACGTATTCGTTAACTGTGGCTACATCAATGCCATTATCGTCGAACATACGAAGTACGGCTCTTAATCTGTAGAGCGCGGTAAAATCCATGGTCGCACCAGCAAAGCGCATTCCATCTAGACTATATTGAACGCTGTCTTTGCCGCCAACCTTGCGAGGCTTATCTAGCTCGCCGAACTCTGCAAACCAGCCTGTATATGCAGGTCTTAACTCACAGCCCACGGGGACGTGCGCAAAACATGCGCCCTCCCCTGCCTGAGCATATTTATAACTACCGGCAAGATAAAAGGCACGGTGGGCAATGTTCGCTATATCGGTAGGCTTTGCCATAAACCCGTGATAGCCATCAACCACAATAAGGGTATTGTCGTTAGTTACGCTATTTACGATATCTGTGACATCGTTCACCACGTATCCGGAATTAAAAAACACCTGACTAAAGAAAACCAGCTCGGGATCGTGTTCGGCAATGGCGGCCTTAAAGCGCGACGCAAACGTATCGTAGGGTTTAGTAGGTACGGTAATAAGTTCTATCGCACCCTGCTCTTGCATCCTACTCGCTTGGCGCTGAAAACTGTGAAACTCGCTGTCTGTCGACACGACTTTATAAGGTGCAGCACTATCTATGCAGCTCATACTACGATAAAGCAATTCATGGGTATTAGGCGCAAAAACGATTTGCTGTGGTGCTCCAGTGTTCAGTATGTTGCTAATGCGCTGCTGTAGCTCTGGCACCAAAGTTTGGAAGAAATATCCCCATTTTTCGTCAACATACTTAGCGCTGTCATCCCAGTAGTTGAGCATTGCATCACGTGTGCAGTCGGGCCAAAAGTAGTGGCTGTGACACGCATAATGCTGTTTACCTTTGTTCGCATTAAGAAACCCCGTATAAAAATGCTGATATGCCATGCTTTACTGCCTACTTTAGAAACCGAATAAACCCTATCAAAATTCTATCTTTTTCGCATGAATCTGCGCCTGCAACAAAACATTTATTTACAAATTAAGTGTAAATAGTTTTGCCCACCTCATCCCGCTTAATAATATTTCCTATATATCTATATCCACTGCAAATCTTGAGAACTCTGCTATATCATATAGGGGTGAGTTATTTAGTTCTTCGAGTTAGCAAGCTTGGTCTGTTCCACGCAGACAAACATTAAAGGTATTTTATGCGTTTTCCTAAATACGGAAATTATTCATTGGATGTTTCAGGTAACGTACTTGAGGTGTTTGCAACCGGGGCGTGGAACCTGAAAACGACAGAGTTTTTTATAGAAGAAATGCATGAACTTATCGCTAAGTTCGACAATAAGCCTTGGGCTGCCCTAATGGACGGACGCCGCTGGGTGCTTTCTACGCCTGAATGCCAAACCCGTTTAGCAGAAGCAATAAAGGTGAACATTTCGCGAGGGCTCACACGCTCAGCTTACGTGCTGGATACCGGAATGGTTAGGTGGACCCAGTTAGAACGAACCCACCCATCTAAGCACCGTGACGCTGAATCAGCTAACTACGAGCGCGATTATTTTCAAAAGTATTTCGAAGCACTTAATTGGCTGCACAAAGAAGGGTTCTCCCCTATTCTCTCGCCTAAGTAAATACAGCAATCGAAGTAGAAATACATACGGTGACACTCGTCAGCATGCGTTCTCCGTCACCTGCAAGTACCAGCACGAAACTCGTACAGTCAATTTATCAAAGTCAGACTCGACTCATTGTCCCCTACGACAGCCGCTAAAATGCTGACGTTGTTAGTACAATAAGCTGTAAACTTTTCGGCGGTATTCCGACTTCAACGGGTCGCCGTCGGCAAGCGCATTCACCATATCCATCATTAGCTTTCTGGCGTCGCCAAACCCAAGTTCTTTCTTTAACACACTATAAAGAAGCTCTAGTGCATCTTGTGCTTTGTTCGCTTGCTGCAACTGTACCGCTAAATCAACTTTAAGCTGCAAGTCGTCTGGGTTCGCTTCTACCGCTGCTTGAAGCTGACGAATTTCAGGCGTGTCGGCGGCTTGTTCTGCCAATTCAATTTTTCCCGCTAAGCTCTTATAGCGAGAGTCTTGATCAACCAACTTAATTTCTTCCAATAACGCTTTGGCTGTATCGATAGATCCGGTCTCGATATAGCAATCAATAAGCATATATTTAGCGTTTACGTTATCTGGGTTGAGCGCTAGGGCTTCTTTAGCTGCGGGCAGTGCCTCTGCATAATCACCTTGCTGAATCGCTTTGCCAGCAGTGGCAAGTAGATCGTCTTCAGGATTAGGCAAATATTTAGCGAGCATTTCGCGGATTTGCTGCTCAGGTTGCACACCCGCAAAGCCGTCTACAGGCTGACCATTTTGCACCACCATCACCGTTGGTAGACTTCTAATACCAAACTGTGCAGCGACTTCTTGCTGGGCTTCGCAGTCTACTTTAGCCAGGATCAAGTGCTGGCTATATTCGCCCGCCAGCTTTTCCAAAATAGGCATAAGGTCTTTACAGGGCTCGCACCAATCTGCCCAAAAATCGATTAGCACCAGCTTATCTTGCGACGCTTCAATAATGATTTGTTGAAAGTTTTCTACCGTAATATCTACGATGGTTGCTTGGCTATTCGCAACGAGATTTTCCATAACGCAGGCCTTTAATTTTTTGTATTGAGTGGAATATGGGGCAGACGGCCTGAAATTACAAGGTTAAGGTAGGCTATCTTTGGTCACCGCGCCTTGCACTAGGAAGCGCCTCTTAATTCGCCACTTTGTTGTATCTTCGCCAGTGAGCACGCATGTTTGCGAAAACTCATTCTCTTTTTGTCGTATTCACGACAATCTATTTCAGAATAGAATGTTAACGTAGTGTAAACTACTGCTACTAAGTCACTCTACTTCTATAAAATACATGCTTATGGCCGAGAGGGTTTTATGTCTACACAAACAAGCGCTGACACGCATTTTGCTTCATTCAAAGAGTTTTACCCGTTTTATTTAAATGAACATAGAGATAGTACATGCCGCACGCTTCATTTTATCGGCTCGTGGCTGGTTCTCGGCGTTATAGCACTAGCAGTATTTATGGCTAGCTGGTCGCTACTGTGGTTTATTCCGCTAGTAGGTTACGGTTTCGCTTGGGTAGGTCATTTCTTCTTTGAGAAAAATCGCCCTGCGACATTTAAACACCCGCTATACAGCCTAATGGGCGACTGGGTCATGTTTAAAGATATTCTTGTGGGCAAAATTAGCCTTAAAGGCGAATAAAGTTCAAGTGACTTAAAGGGCGGCCAGCCCTCTATTAATAATGACAACCGCCATTGCTAGCGCCCTGCGTTGTTAAACGTCGCGCTTCATGGTGGATATGTACTTTTAACGGACAATCCAGCCTCTTTACCGCACACGCTTTACAGACAAGAAACGAAAGCGATATGGTTAGAGACAACGTTCGCAGGTTGCTACATTTGCGTTAGGATTTACGCTAGGCATATGACAGCGAACATTCTACCTATCGCGCTCAGCGCAAAAAACAATAACAAAAGGAACAACTATGTTTGCGTCTCGTTTCGCCTTTCGACCAGTACGAAAAGGCTTATGTGTTACCTCGACTGCATTATCACTATTGGTTTTAGGTATAAGTCAGGCCAATGCATTGCAGGAATCTGCCTCTGATTCGACTAGCTTAAATGCGCTGACATACGATGACACCTTTAACTTAGAATTTGTGGCCAACCCACAGTTTCTTAATAAGGATACGGTAATTTATTCTCGTCAGAGCATGGATGTCATGACTGACGGAAGACAAAGCCGACTTTGGCAAGTAAATATTAAATCCGGTGAGCATCGCCCGTTTATTGGTGTAGATGAAAACTTGTCACAGGCTACCTTATCGCCCAACGGTAAAATGGTGGCATATACAAAATCGGTCAACGGCCGCGCACAAATCCATCTCTATTACTTAGATACCATGCAGTCTGTGCGCTTGACCAACACCGGCGAAGCACCTCGTCAGTTAACCTGGTCTCATGACAGCAAAACCTTAGCCTTCACCCAGTTTACCGAAGAAAAGCAAAAGCCATTGTTTACCGGCATGCCGAGCAAGCCTAAAGGAGCAAAGTGGGCTGACCAGGGCACCTATATTGATGCGGTGCAGTATAGAGGTGACGGAAGAGGCTACTTGCGTGAAGGCTTTGACCAGATATTTGTTCTGCCTGTTGAAGGCGGTACGCCGCGTCAGTTAACAACTGGAAAATTCCCTAGCGGCGGCACCCTTTCTTTCTCTAAAGAGAATGACTGGATTTATTTTGCCACACCACAACGAGAAGACTACGCGCTGCACCCTTTGTTTAGCGACATCTATAAAGTGAATGTGAATACAGCGGCAGTTGAACAAGTTACCGATATCGAAGGGCCTGAAGGTAGACCAACCTTGAGTCCCGACGGAAAATACCTTGCATTTACTCAGCTCAACGACAGAAAGCTTTCTTATCAGAATGGCGACCTTGTGGTACTTGAGCTTGAAAGTGGTGACATCAGCCGTTTAACTACGTCACTAGATAGAAGCTTAGGCAAATTTGAGTGGCGCAAAGACAGCCGAGGATTAATCTTTTCTTACCTTGATCACGGCGAAACTAAACTTGCTGCAGTGAGCCTGAAAGGCGATGTGAAACCTATCGACGTTAGCATAGGTGGACAAGCTTTTGGACGCCCTTACACGTCGGGCGACTTCGCAGTTAGTGATAAAGGCGATATTGTTTACACCACGGCAAGCCGCACTGTGCCTGGCGACCTGGCGCTTTATAGAAAAGGCAAAGACGATACGCAACTCACCGATTTAAACAGCGATGCACTTGGTCATAAAACACTGGCAGAAGTACAAGACCTTTCCGTAGTATCAAGTGTGGACGAGCTGCCTATCGACGCATGGATCGCTTTGCCACCAGGATTTGATAGCAGCAAAAAATACCCGCTAATTTTAGAAATTCATGGCGGCCCACATGCAGCCTACGGCCCTCACTTTGCCATGGAAATTCAGCTAATGGCCGCGCAAGGTTATGTCGTGGTATGGGCTAACCCAAGGGGCAGCAGCTCTTACGGTGAAGACTTTGGTAATTTGATCCACCATAACTACCCATCAGAAGATTATAACGACCTAATGGATGTGGTAGACGCGGTTGTTAAGCAAGGCTATATAGATTCAGAGAATCTGTTTATTACTGGCGGCTCAGGCGGCGGAACCCTTACCGCATGGTCTATTGGTAAAACTGACCGCTTTAGTGCAGCTGTTGTGGCGAAGCCGGTTATTAACTGGATGAGCTTTTCATTGACTGCCGACGCATACCCGTACTTTAGCAACTACTGGATGGCAGATATGCCGTGGACAATTGCGGATAAACTCTGGCAGCGTAGCCCTTTGAGCTTAGTGGGCAACGTAGTAACACCCACTATGCTGCTAACCGGTGAAGCCGATCACCGTACTCCAATTAGCGAGACAGAGCAGTATTATCAAGCGTTGAAGTTACAAGGTGTAGATGCTGCAATGGTGCGAATTCCAGGGGCTTCACACGGCATTGCAAGCCGCCCTTCTCGCTTAATACAGAAAGTAGGAAATATTGTGGCGTGGTTTGAACGCTACAAGAAGAATAGCGACGGCGAATAAGTCAATACGAGACCCGATGTCCTTATAAATAAAAAAGGCGCTTACTTCATTTTACAATAGCAATGAAGCGGCGCCTTTTCTCATTCTACGTCTTATACCAGAATTTGAAAGGGAACAGCCATTCCTGCATTCCCACGCTTCGCTATGAAGCTTGCCAGCGCCTTCTGAGTGAGCACTTATCTATGCGGACTGGTATTATGCTATTTGGTTAGCTTTAATACTTTGCCGTTCGGTGCATCGGTCAGTAAGTAAATGGCACCTTCTGGGCCAACTTCAACGTCGCGAATACGGGCGTGATTGTCTCGAACATATTCAAACTGCTCTGCGGGCTTTCCATCTTCTACTTTTATGCGACGAAGGTGAGTAAACTTCAACGACCCCACCAGTACATCCCCGTTCCATTCTTTGAACATTTCACCTTGGTAGAACGTTAGGCCGCTTGGCGCAATTGATGGGTCCCAATACACCCAAGGCTGCTTCATGCCATCCATATGGGTTTTGTCGCTGATAATGTCGCCACTATAGTCAACACCATAGGTAATCACAGGCCAACCGTAGTTTGCACCGCGTTCAAGGATATTGATTTCATCACCACCTTTCGGGCCATGCTCCATCGCCCATACCGCACCAGTTTCAGGATGAATAGTAACGCCTTGCACGTTGCGGTGACCATAGCTGAATATTTCAGGGGCTTTGCCGTCTGTGAATGGGTTATCTTCTACTGCGCTGCCGTCACGGTTTATGCGTACAATTTTACCGAAGTGGTTATCGGTGTTCTGCGCTTCTTTCATGTACTTGTAGCGGTCGCCCATGGTGATGTACAAGTGCTTTTTAGCATCGAACGCTAAACGACAGCCAAAGTGAAAGCCGTTATCCACAATTGAGTCGGCACTAAAGATAACGTCAACATTTTCAAGGCCTGAGTCGGTAAGCTTAGCCTTTGCAACACTGCTACTGCTGCCCGGCTTGCCCTCAACCTCACTCGCTTTGCTGTAACAGAAGTAGATAGTGTTGTTGCTGGCAAAATCCGGGTCGATAGCGATGTCCAACATACCACCTTGGTTTTGCGCAACCACCTTAGGCACATTACCTAGACGTCCTGACAACTTACCGTCTTTTGATAAACGCTGAATGCCACCTTCACGTTCCGTAACTAGCAGATCGCCATTTGGCAAAAATGCCATTCCCCAAGGATGAACAAGCCCTTCAGCGAGCGTGGTTACGGTAATATCGCTGTCGGTGATTTCATGCGCTTCGCCATGTTTATGATCTCCGTGAGCTAAAGCGGATTGGCTGATCGTAAGCGCCAATACACAAGTAAGTGACTGCGCTAGCGCGCTCACAGGTTTGAATGGTACAGCTAAAATAGTTGATGGTTTCATCGCTAGGAGCCTCATTTTAAAAAGCCGTGTGCGCGTTCACACAGGCTTCTTCTATTATTCTTAGTGGAAGGCAGTATACAAAAAAGGGCACAGCGCTGCTGTACCCTTTGTGATAATTTTACTTGCTTATGCGATAAAGGTGACTGGCCGATTAAGCCTATGTTAAATCACTGTCACCGCACTTATATAGCGATTTACTTCGGTAATGTTGCACGAAGCATCCACGCAGTTTTTTCATGAACGCGCATACGATCGCCAATTAACGCTGCAGATGACTCATCGTCTGCGTCTTGCGCTAGCTTTAACGATTCACGGCAGGTTTTCACAACTTGCTCATGACCATGAGTTAACAATCTCACCATTTCCGTCGCTTCAGGTACACCTTCCACTTCTTCAATTGAACTAAGCTCAGCGAACGACTTATATGTGCCCGGTGCAGCAACACCTAGAGTACGAATACGCTCTGCAATTTCGTCTACCGCTTCAGCAAGCT
This sequence comes from Alteromonas sp. CH_MED4-4, assembly GCF_037029575.1. Classification (NCBI taxonomy): domain Bacteria; kingdom Pseudomonadati; phylum Pseudomonadota; class Gammaproteobacteria; order Alteromonadales; family Alteromonadaceae; genus Alteromonas; species Alteromonas sp. CH_MED4-4. Next base: position 37,825 of record NZ_JAYMEU010000029.1, read on the forward strand.
CTGTGTAATGCTCTTCAAACATTAGGTGCAATTCACGGAACTGCGGACCTTCTACGTTCCAATGAAAATTATGCGTTTGAAGGTACAAAGTGTAAGAGTCGGCCAATAACTTCTTAAGGCCTTCTGCTACTGCGTTACGATCGCTCTCAGAAATACCAATATCAATCTTGCTCATGTCACACTCCTTAACGTTAAAACCCTTTTTAGATTTACCTTCAGTCCATTCATCGGCGCTGAAAAATCTTGGTTTAAATAATATAAGTTAATAGTACTACAGAAATTTTGATTTAGATTAACGGTTTAGTTGATTGCATTCATCGCATTAATCGATGACTTTATACATTCTGCCTCAGCCACTCTATTAATGGTGGTGATGGTGGCTTTCGCCCGCTTCTTTTTTAACAGGTAGCAAAACTGGTAGTTCACTCCCATCGCTAAATGTGAGGGTTAGTGCTACTTCGCTGCCCTCTTCTAATCCTTTGGTCAGCCCCATCAACATGATATGACGGCCGCCTGATTCAAAAGAGGCCATTTCGCCCGCTTTTATTATAACGCCGTCAGTTAGCTCACGCATTTTCATCACGTCTTCCTCCATCACCGTTGTGTGGATTTGCGCTTCACTTGCTACATCGTTTGATACTGAAACAGACGTCAGTGTTTTATCGCTGTCACTATGATTATGCAAAGTAAAGTACACTGCGCCGGTTTTTGCCAAAGCAAAGGTCGCTCTGGCATAACCATTCATTACCATTACTTCTGATTGCTTACTGGCGTGCTTGTGCTGCTCTTTTGGCATGTGATGGTTATCATGGTCATTGCCATGCGCGTAAATAGTCGCAGACATGCTTAAAGAAAATAAGCCAGTTACGATAACTAACGGTTTAAGTGATTTGGAAAAAAATGACATACAGTCTGCTCCGAATGAATACTCGTAAGCAAGTGTACGTAAGATTGGCATAGGAAAAAAGAAAAATGGTGCCGACTGCCGGAATCGAACTGGCGACCTACTGATTACAAGTCAGTTGCTCTACCAACTGAGCTAAGTCGGCACACTTTAAAAACCGCTGCCTAGACAGCGGATGCGTATTCTAGCGATAAACGCGTGGGTGTCAACCTTTTAATCGCGTTGCTTCACCAACTAATTTTGGGAAGTACTCAAGTGGTAAATATTTGCTCAATGCCATGAGCTTTTCACCCAAGCTTTCATAACTATTCGTGGTGACATTGATGTGTCCCATCTTGCGCTTTTCACGAACAGATTTTCCGTACCAGTGAAGATGACTACCATCGATGCTTAGCAAATCGCGCGAGAAGCTGCTGCAACCAATAATGTTGACCATAGCGCTTGGGCCAATGGCTGACGTGTCACCAAGAGGCAATCCACAGACTGCACGTAAGTGATTTTCAAACTGGCTGGTTACAGCGCCCGACTGGCTCCAGTGCCCGGAGTTATGTACACGAGGAGCAAGTTCGTTTACAAGTAGCTTGTCGCCTACTTGGAATAGTTCCACAGCCAGCACACCGACGTAGTTCATACCCTCAGCAAGTTTCACAAAAATATCGTGAGCCTGGGCCTGAAGTGCATCATCAACGTTAGTCGCTGGCGCAACCGACACATGAAGTTGACCTTGGTGATGCAAATTTTCAGCAAGTGGATAGGTGCGTACGTCGCCATTAGCATTGCGTACACCGATTAATGACAACTCTCTGTCGAAAGCCACCATTTTTTCAACCACTAAAGGCACAGTCTGCAAATCTAATCCCTGAAGCGCATTTTTTAGTTCAGGTAAGTCAGCCTCATCACTTAAACGCCATTGACCGTATCCGTCATAGCCATCGCGGCTAGCCTTAAGAATGAGTTTGCTACCCAGCTGCTTTACGCAATCGTCTAACTGGGCAAGGTCGGTAACTATTTGGTGCTCACAATTTGCCACCTGCATGCTTTCAAGCAGCTTTTTCTCACGTACGCGATCGGCGCCAACAAGAATGCTGTCAATATTTGGCATCAACTTGTTTGTTTTCGCCGCGTCTTCAAGAAGCCTTTCAGGTACATGCTCAAATTCTACTGTAAGAGCATCTGCACCTTCTAGTGCTTGAGCAAGTGAGATTTCAAGAGGGGTTTTGCTAACTGGATGTACAACGGTATCGTTGTTTACGTCCACAGCTTGAACGTCAATACCTAACGGGCTTCCCGCCAGGTACATCATTTGAGCAAGTTGGCCTGCGCCGTAAACGACTACTCTCATTCATCTAGCTCCAACGTATTGCTTGAAGCAAGTACCGTATCAGTTTGCGATTTTCTAAAAGCGATAACGGCATTGCGTACGCTTTCGTCTTGCAGCGCAACAACTTGTGCCGCGAGAAGACCCGCATTTGCTGCACCAGCCTCACCTATTGCCAGTGTACCTACCGCAACACCTTTCGGCATTTGAACGATAGAAAGCAGTGAGTCTAATCCGTTGAGCGCCTTTGATTTAACCGGGCAGCCAAACACAGGTAAATGCGTGTGTGCAGCAATCATACCCGGTAAGTGAGCTGCGCCGCCTGCGCCAGCAATGATTGCGCTAAAACCTTCATCTGCAGCGCTTTCTGCAAACTCTACTAGCAAGTTGGGTGTACGGTGCGCCGACACCACCTTCGCTTCAAATTCAACACCAAACGACTTCAGCATTTTTGCGGCCTGCTGCATAGTAGGCCAGTCTGAAGTTGAACCCATTACAATCGCGACTTTTGCCATCTAGAGATCCTCGGGGTAGGTAAAGTGGACAACCTTGGAAAGGCCGCGATTGTAGCGTAAAACCGTTCAAAATCCCACCGTAAATGGCGTCAATTATAGCGCCACTCGCTTAAGGGTTGTTGAGGCTACTCTCTTATAAGGGTGATCTATCTCTTCGCTGTCAGTCGTATTAACTATAATTAATTTATGTAGAAAAGTTGCCTGACTACACGGATTAACGAACGCTTTTATTTCCACATTTTGCGACGTTGACCATGAACGGGCGTTAGAGGTTATTGATGACAGATAAACACGAACCCGACGTACTTGATGAGGTGATAGAAGAAGTACAAGACGTGGTCTCTGACTTCTTAAATCGCGAAGCCGCTCCCGGCATATTGTTAATGGGTGCAACGATTCTTGCGCTCATTATTGCTAATTCACCCCTAGATACGCTTTACGATCATTTAATCAGTATGCCGGTACAAATATCAGCCGGTACGTGGGCTATCGATAAGCCATTATTGCTGTGGATTAACGACGGGTTAATGGCGGTGTTCTTTTTTCACGTGGGTCTGGAACTGAAGCGGGAAATCTGCGAAGGTGAATTGGCCAACCCCAAAGATATTATCTTACCCGCAGCGGGTGCTGTAGGTGGTATGGCACTACCCGCCTTGATATATGTAGGCATCAACTGGGACAACCCCGTAGCCATTGCAGGGTGGGCAATTCCCGCCGCTACTGACATCGCGTTTGCGTTAGGTATTTTGGCGCTACTAGGTAGTCGAGTACCTACGAGCCTGAAAGTTTTCTTAGTCACCCTAGCTATTATTGACGATATCGGTGCTATCGTAATTATTGCCCTGTTTTACACCGAGCACATTACCGCGGGTGCGCTGTATATTGCTGCAGGTTGCTTATTGCTGTTGTGGCAAATGAATAAACGCAATGTGGTAGATATTCCGCCTTATGTTTTTGTGGGAATCATTCTGTGGGTAGCCATGTTGAAGTCAGGCGTTCACGCCACACTGGCAGGTGTCGTACTTGCTGGCTTTATTCCTATGCGGGATGAGAAAGACGAATCTTATTCTCCGGTAACGCGACTAGAGCACGGTTTGAATGGCTCGGTGAGTTTCGCAATCCTACCTTTATTCGCCTTCGCTAACGCCGGCATAAGTTTTGGTAACATCAGTCCGGAGGGTATTTTCCATCCTGTTACCTTTGGGATCTTTCTTGGCTTGGTTGTGGGTAAACAAATTGGCGTATTCGGTTTTTGCTACTTAATGGTGAAGTTAAAGCTGGCTAAGTTACCAGAGGATCTTAACTTCAAGCATATCTATGGCTGTGCGCTACTTTGCGGCGTTGGCTTTACAATGAGCTTATTTATTGGGGGACTGGCCTTTGCACAGACAGGTATCAATCAAATTTTTGACGAGCGTGTGGGCATTTTAACCGGCTCTCTTGTCTCGGCGTGCTTAGGGTATATTGTACTGCGATTCGTTAGCGAAGCGCCGAGCGATAACACTGATGTAGCCTCAAACGCTAGCAAGTTCACGGGCAATACAGTCAAATAGAACCTGCTTGCGAATAGGCTTACTTAAATGCGCATTCATGCCTGCTTCTAAGCAGGCATTTTTGTCTTCGATAAACGCATTGGCGGTTAAGGCGATGATCCTGACCGAGTCCTTATTTCTGCCTTCACTTCGAATAAGTTTCGATGCTGTATGACCATCCATGATCGGCATTTGGCAATCCATTAAAATTACGTCGAAATCGTGCCTCTTCTCGGCCTTAACAGCATCTTGCCCGTTTTTCGTTCTAATACATTTGATGTTGGACGATTTGAGCATGTCCATGACGATTTCAGCATTAATGTCGTTGTCTTCAGCCAACAAAACCCGTAATCCATCAGGTAGTGACGGAATCACCTCACTTTCTGCATGCTCTTTTTCTTCACTTACTGTGGCAGGAATGTGGAAGGTAAAGCTTGTTCCTTTACCCAGTTCACTTTCAACATAAAGCTCACCACCAAGAAGCTCAACCAAACCTTTAGAAATGGCCAAACCTAATCCTGTGCCACCAAAATTCCGAGTAGTGGACGGATCGGCTTGCTCAAACTTATCAAAAATAAGGTGTAGTTTGTTGGGAGCAATGCCTATTCCCGTATCGGTAACCGAAATTTTAAGTCCTTGGTGGGCATAGCTGACGTTAACCGTCACAACACCATCGCTGGTGAACTTAATCGCGTTACTAAGTAAGTTATTGATGATTTGGCTCACCTTCCCTGCATCAATGTTCAGTGCGTTAGGTACGCCCTGATTAATATACAAAGCAATATCGTACCCTTTTACTTGCGCAGCGTGACGGTAGAGGTCACAAGAAGCTTCAAGTAACTCGCGAATGGCACAGCTTTGAATATCGGTAAGCATTTTACCCGATTCAATCTTCGACCAATCTAAGATACTGTCTAGGATGATAAGTAAATTGCTAGCAGAGCGTGAAATTGTTTTGGCTCTAGCCGAAACATTTTCCGGCAACTCATTCTCGAGCATCAATTCACATGAGCCAATAATGCCGTTCATTGGCGTTCTAATCTCGTGACTCATGTTGGCGAGAAACTGCGTTTTCGCCACATTCGCGGCTTCCGCTTCTTTAAGCGCTAACGCAAGGTGCTCGGTTTTCTCTTCTATGCGCTTTTCCAAAGACTGATTCAATTCCCCTAGCTCGACATTCAGGCTTTGCTCTACTTCTCTTGCAACCTTTAGCTCTTCAAATGCATCGAGCAATCGGGCTTCTAAACTCACGAACTCATCGCTTAGCGACGAGAGCTCTTGAATGTGCAGTGCCCTTTGTGGTGCTTTAACAACTTCTTTTTGTGTAGGGTCGAATTCGGCAATATAGCGAACAAGGCGACGAATAGGCGCGCCGACCATTTTTGCGACTACGTATCCGGTGAATGTTCCAAATGCAGATAATGCCAATAGCAGCAGTAAGTCTTTTAGCAAATAATTACTCATTGATGCCATTAACAGTCGTTTGTCGAAGTAATAGCTAACTTTCCAGCTAGCAAAAGGCATATCTTTCGCTAACCTCAACCATGTTTTCCCCTGAGGCCCGTTCTCCACCTCAACAGCACAATCAGGTTCACAAATATAAAAAGGTGCTTTAGTGAGTGGCTTCATCTTCAGGCCTTTAGATGCATAGATAACTTCGCCTTTTTGATCCTCAATGAGCATCAAAAAACCACCTAAGCTTAAGTTATCAATAGCAGAAAAGCTCTTTAACGATAAAGAGCCCTCTACAATACCTTTTGGAGTGCCATCTGCATCTGTAATAGGAGCTGACAAGGCTACAATTGGATCGTTACCAAAACCTCGGCCTTGAAATACATTTGAAAGGAATGGTTTACCTGTCTGCATGACTTCAAAGAAATACGGCCTGTAAGCCACATTTGACAAGCCGCTTTGTCTTGCCTTATCCAACAGGCTAGGCGGGTAAGCGTGGGTAAGATCGCCATTGTCATCTGCAATGAGGAAGGTCAAAAATTCTGGATTGTGCGATGCCAACACCCGCAAATTTGTCACCGCTGCATTATCGAAATCGCTGTTTGATACCTCGCTAGATAACACTTGCGCTGCACTAATAATGGCACTTTGGTGTTGCTGAATAAAATTCGAAAGTTGGAACTCCAGCACATTCACCCGCTGCGACATGTAACTGTGAATTTGTCTTTCTTGCTGTTGTTGAAACAGACTTACCGACAAATAAATTACTGCCATGGAAGCAACGAAGAAGCAACCGGAAAAGAAGTACCCAAAAAGAAAGTGCAGCGTAACCCGCTCGGACTTACTTGATGTTTGTCGCTTAAGCCCGTGGACTGCCAAATACGAAAAGTGTCCGGTTACAAGACCAAATACACCGCTTACCCAGGTGACCAGCACACCCGAAAACAGCATATTTGCGTTATCGCCATCATAAAGAGAATGCTCTAAAACGAGAATGGGCAGAAAGACAATAGACCAAAAGCCTGCGCCTACTTTTATCACCTGTTTAAGCGACTTGTTATAGCCAAAAAAGCTAAGCACGATAGGCAGTAGAGTAAGGCTTTCTTTTCCAACTATGCTCCCGTCGTTAAGCCATAAGGGAAGGCTGACAACCAGTGCAATAGGAATGGAAATAAAAGGAGAAAACCGAAGTGAAGCGTAGACTGCCGCACCTATGCCAAATGTAGCTATCCCTGTGCTATCAAAGGGTGGGTTGAGAGCATTAAGACCCGCACCTAACACACATACAAGCAGTGCTTGAAGGGCCAGAGACCATGAAAAAGAAAATGAAATACTGCCAATTTTCAACGCATGTCTCCGGCGGATAGATTTAGTGTTGAGCCATGTAATCTAGGGTAAAGTTCGTTAGAAGCTTCACGCCTAATTTCATGCCTTCATCATCAACATAAAATTCCGGTGTGTGATGAGCAGGGCTATCTTCTTCAGACACGTCCAATGGCTTACCGCCTACCCAAACATATAAACCTGGAATTTGTTCTTGGAAAAATGAAAAGTCTTCCGCCCCCGTGACCGGTTTAGAAAGCAGCGTATTTTCAACGCCTGCGGTACGCTGCATAGTAGGCAGCATGGCTTTTGTAAGCTCTGGGTCGTTGTACGTAATGGGGTAATAGTAATCTAGCGGTAGCGTAAGTTCTGCTTCTGCGCCCATACTTTCAGCAATAGCCTTTACTTTGCGCGGAAGCGACTCGTAAATGTGATCGCGAGCGGCTTCATTGAGCGTACGAATTGTGCCAACCATTTCTACTTCATTTGGAATGATGTTTGAACGGTTACCGCCGTGAATAGAGCCAATAGACACCACCGCTGCATCGTCAATCAATTTCAACTCACGACTTACTATGGTCTGAATTGACATGATCATTTGCGCAGCGGTAACCACTGGATCAACACTCTTCCAAGGATAAGCGCCGTGGGCTTGCTTACCGTGAATAACAATTTTAAATGGGTCTACCGCGGCCATGGTGCCACCCGCGTTATAACGCACTTTACCCACATCGGTATTAGCATTGATATGCAGGCCAAAAATAGCGTCTACATCAGGGTTCTTAAGTACACCTTCAGCGACCATAACTTCCGCACCGCCTTTTTCTCCAGCGGGTGCGCCCTCTTCTGCTGGCTGAAAGATAAACTTCACTTTACCTTTCAGGTCGCCCTTAATTTCGGTAAGAATTTTTGCCGCGCCCATGAGCATTGCCATGTGAGTATCGTGACCACAGGCGTGCATAACCGGCACTTCTTTTCCGTTGTATTCGCCCATCTGCTTTGAGCGGTAGGACAAATCGTTTTGCTCTTTTACAGGAAGTCCGTCCATGTCTGCACGTAATGCAACGACAGGGCCTGGCTTGCCCGAGTCTAAAATAGCTACCACACCCGTTTTTGCCACACCGGTCTGCACTTCTAAACCTAGGCTTTCAAGGTAGTCAGCAACATATTCAGCGGTTTTAAACTCGCGATTCGATAATTCAGGAAATTCATGAAAGTGATGACGCCATTTAATTACATCAGGCTCGACTTTATTCGCTAATTCATCAACATTGATCTGAGCGGCATTAGCAGCTGACACAGAGGCCAACCCTGCAAATGCGAGTGACAGCAATTTCTGGTACATAACTATTATTTCCTTTGGTGTTTTTTAGACAGAGTAAATCATCTCAAGGGAGAACACACCACTGAACTAACGATTGCTGTTAAAAATCAATAAGCAAACGAAAATACCCCATTCACAAGACTGAGGGTATTAGACGGAAGTATAAGAAAAGTGCTTTATCGATGCAGGGAATAAAAAAGGCGCCGAGTGGCGCCTTTTCTTTAAATATCAACTTATTACTAAGTTTCTATTAACTCTTTTGTCTACGCATTGCGTCAAAGAACTCATCGTTTGTCTTGGTCATCGACAACTTACTGATAAGGAAGTCCATTGCGTCAATTTCTGACATTTCGTGAACGATTTTGCGAAGGATCCACATTTTCTGTAGTTCATCTTGCGCTGTAAGCAGTTCTTCACGTCGGGTACCAGAGCGGTTGAAGTCGATAGCCGGGAATACACGTTTTTCCGCGATTTTGCGATTAAGGTGTAATTCCATGTTACCTGTACCTTTAAACTCTTCGTAGATAACTTCGTCCATTTTAGAGCCGGTATCGATAAGCGCTGTTGCGATAATCGTTAAGCTTCCGCCTTCTTCAACATTACGGGCAGCACCAAAGAAGCGCTTAGGCTTGTGAAGAGCATTCGCATCAACACCACCGGTAAGTACTTTACCTGATGATGGGATAACCGTGTTGTAAGCGCGAGCAAGACGAGTAATCGAGTCAAGCAGGATAACCACGTCTTTTTTGTGTTCAACAAGACGCTTGGCTTTCTCGATAACCATTTCAGCAACTTGTACGTGACGACTTGCTGGCTCATCGAAGGTTGAAGCAACGACTTCACCTTGAACAAGGCGATGCATCTCGGTTACTTCTTCCGGACGCTCATCAATAAGTAATACCATTAACTCACAATCTGGGTGGTTAGCAGCAATTGACTGAGCAATATTCTGAAGAAGAAGCGTTTTACCGGCCTTAGGTGGCGCTACGATAAGACCACGCTGGCCTTTACCGATTGGCGACGCCAAATCTAGTACACGAGCCGTAATGTCTTCTGTTGAGCCATTACCACGTTCCATGCGCAAGCGATCTGCTGCGTGAAGTGGTGTAAGGTTTTCAAAAAGGATTTTATTACGTGAATTTTCAGGCTTGTCGAAGTTAACTTCGCGGATTTTTAGTAGGGCGAAGTATCGTTCACTGTCTTTCGGTGGACGAATTTTCCCGGCAATCGTATCACCGGTACGCAAGTTAAAGCGTCGAATTTGGCTTGGCGATACATAAATATCGTCTGGTCCTGCAAGATACGAAGAGTCAGCTGAGCGTAAGAAGCCGAAACCGTCCTGTAAAATTTCTAGTACCCCATCACCAAAGATGTCTTCACCGCTTTTTGCGTGTGTCTTTAGGATTGAGAAAATGATGTCTTGTTTTCTGGCGCGCGCCATGTTTTCCAGGCCCATCTCCTCGGCCAGGTTAACCAACTCGCTTATTGGTTTGTTCTTTAATTCAGTTAAATTCATACTGGTGGGTCTTTGTGCTTGAACTTCGCTTACAGGACTTAAAGTCACTCTGTTCTAGTTTAGATTTGATATCACCCTGATGTGGGCGTAAGCAGAACGCTGCTCGGATGAGCGCTGAAGAAAAGTTAGCACTATATTTAATCAACGTCCAGCGTTTTACCGCCGAAATGTTAAATAATTTGTGGCTTGCTCTTCTAGAATGAAACGTTAGTCCCTGTGGCGTAAATAAAAACCGGTGCTTCGTTAGCACCGGTTTTCAATTTGAAATCAATTAAAGGTTTTCGTTAAGAAACTCTGTTAATTGAGCTTTAGATAGCGCGCCTACTTTAGTTGCAGCAACGTTACCGTTTTTGAAAAGTAGCAATGTAGGAATACCACGAATACCATATTTAGGTGGAGTTTCGTTATTTTCATCGACATTCAACTTGCCAACTGTTAACTTGCCATCAAACTCGGTCGCAACTTCTTCCAAGATTGGTGCGATCATTTTACACGGGCCACACCATTCAGCCCAGAAGTCAACCAGTACAGGACCTTCAGCATTGATAACATCTGCTTCGAATTTATCGTCAGATAACTGGATAATTTTGTCGCTCATTCTTTTCTCCATTATTGGTCTGTCGCTGATTTGTCTCAGCCTGACCATAAGTGTTATATAGAAACTGTTTTTTAATGCAAGCACTGATAAGCTATAAGCTATGCCTACTCACTTAACTGATACTCACTTTTCTGACCTGCCGATTAACGGCAAGGTTGTTGACGCCTTGGCGGCAGCTAATTTTTCACATTGTACACCAATTCAAGCACTTGCACTGCCTCCTTTATTGGAAGGTCACGACATTGCAGGTCAGGCTCAAACCGGAACCGGTAAAACCATTGCCTTTTTGGTAGCTACATTTCACTATTTGCTAAGCAAAGCAGAAAATGCAGATAACAGCAAATCAAATGGCCCTCGCGCAATTATCATGGCGCCGACCAGAGAGCTCGCCGTTCAAATTTATAACGACGCCAAACTGCTTAGTGAGCATACTGGATTGTCGCTTGGTTTGATTTATGGGGGCGAAGGTTACCAAAGTCAACGTGAAACTTTGGAAGAAGGGGTAGATATTATAATTGGTACGACAGGACGCATACTGGATTACTACAAACAGAATGTGTTCACACTGAAGAATATTCAGGTTGCCGTACTTGATGAAGCCGACCGCATGTTCGATTTAGGCTTTATAAAAGATATCCGCTTTTTATTCCGCCGCATGCCACCGGCAAGCGAACGTTTGAGCATGCTATTTTCAGCTACACTTAGCTACCGTGTGCAAGAGCTTGCTTACGAGCACATGAACAACCCTACCCACGTACAGGTAGCGCCAGAACAAACAACTGCAACTCGCGTTTCTCAAGAGCTATTTTATCCGTCTGATGACGACAAGATGCTGCTTCTTCTTACGCTGCTTGAAGAAGAATGGCCAGAAAAGGCCATTGTTTTTGCCAACACTAAAAATAGCTGTGAGAAAGTTACCGACTGGCTTACCGCAGATGGCCATCGCGTGGGCTTGCTTAGCGGCGATGTACCACAGAAGAAACGCCTTGGGATCTTAGAAGATTTCACCAAAGGCAATCTTGATATTTTAGTCGCAACCGACGTTGCAGCGCGCGGTCTTCATATCGACGCGGTAACGCACGTATTCAACTACGACTTACCTGACGACGCCGAAGACTATGTACACCGTATTGGTCGTACTGGCCGTGCAGGACAAAGTGGTGTTGCAATTAGTTTCGCGTGCGAAAAATACGCACTAAACTTACCTGCTATTGAGCAATACATTCAAAAGGCAATACCGGTTACCGATTACGACCGCAGTGCTCTACTTGATGATGTAACGCCTCCAAAACCACGTAGAAGACGTACGCCTAACAACCGCAATTCTTCACGTCGTGGAAACGGAAGAGGCCGTGGAAAGCCTCAAAACCGAAACAACAGAGCGCAACAGTGAGGCGTAAAGGTACTCAATAAGAATCGAGGTTTTATGCAGGCAGAACTCCAGCACGACGCACAAACCTACGGCGAGTATTACGCCGCCGTAGATTTAGGCTCTAACAGCTTTCACATGGTGATTGTTCACGTTGTTAACGGCAGTGTGCAAATAATAGGGAAAATTAAACAGAAAGTGCGCCTAGCAGCAGGTTTAGATGATGAGCTAGCACTTGATGACGTAAGCATGGAACGCGGCTGGCAATGCCTGCAAGTATTCTCGGAACGCCTGCAGGATATCCCCCCTTCTAATATTAAAATTGTAGCGACCGCTACATTGCGACTGGCAACCAATGCGCATGTATTCATTCGCAAGGCAGAAGAGATTCTCAATCACAAACTTGAAGTGATTAGCGGTGAAGAAGAAGCGCGACAAATTTATCTTGGCGTAGCCTACACATCCGCCAACCAAGGCAATAGCTTAGTCATAGATATTGGCGGTGCCAGCACAGAAATCATTATCGGCAACGACATGCAGCCTATCCATCTTAAGAGTTTGGATATGGGCTGTGTAACGTTTATGGAACGCTATTTCACCGGCGGCACTATCACCGAAGACAATTTCGACAATGCCAAAAAAGCCGCACACGCGCTTATTACCGATGTGTCTAGCGCGTTTTTGTGTTTTGATTGGGAGAATTGTTTAGGTGCATCTGGCACGCCGCAAGCCATTACTGAGATTCTTGTAGCACAGGGTATTAGTGATGCTATCCGCTTAGACTATTTGTATCATTTAGAAAAGCAATGTATTGAATGCGGCAGCATTAAAACCCTTGATATCGACGGATTGGAAGATAACAGAAAAGCTATTTTCCCGTCTGGTTTAGCGATCCTCATCAGCTTATTTGAAGCGCTAAATATTAAGCACATGAATATTTCTGGTGGTGCGCTTCGAGAAGGACTGATCTACGGAATGCTAGATAACGTTACCGAGAATGATCGTCGCCAGCAGACCCTTAATCAGGCAAAACATCGTTATCATGTAGATGCTAGTCACGCGAATTCGGTTAGTCACGTAGCGCTTACTTTATGCCATCAACTTTGTGCACAACAGAACATTTGTCATTTAGATACCGAAACCATTTTAGGTGCAGCCGCACAGCTTCATGAAATAGGTCTTCACATTGAATATAAGCGCCATCATGAGCATGGTGAATACATATTAAGTCACATTGATTTGCCTGGCTTCACGCGCCTTCAGCGCGCCGCCATCCGCGATTTAGTTGCTCAGCATAGGTTAAACATAAAGCCAGACGTATTTGAAAAGTACCACGAAGACTACCGTCCAATGCTAAAAGGCTTATTGCGAATTTTACGTATCGCAGTGGTGTTATGTCTGCGTCGTCAGAATAAACATATACCAGAGGTAACGTTGCAGTGCGAAGAAAGTAAGTGGACACTTACTTTCCCTGAAGGCTGGCTGAAATCGCATCCTTTGATCAACGCAGAGCTAGCAAATGAATGCTGGCTTCAGCATAAAGCTGGCTGCGAACTCGTTTGTAAGTAACCACTTACATACAGATAGAATGCGTTAAATATGTATACCGATAAACGGAAAAAAACATGAAAAAAAAGCCGTGCATTGCACGGCCTTTTTGTTGTCGAACCTTTGGTTGTTGGTATTACTTGTCGTTTTGCTTCGCTAAAAGCGCAGCAGCTTGCGGAGCGAAATAAGTCAGAATCCCGTCTGCGCCAGCGCGCTTAAACGCTAATAACGATTCTAGGATTACCGCGTCTTCATTTAGCCAACCATTAGCAAAAGCAGCTTGATGCATAGCGTACTCGCCACTTACTTGATAGGCGAATGTCGGTACTTTAAATTCGTCTTTACAACGACGCACAACATCTAAATACGGCATACCTGGCTTCACCATTACCATGTCAGCGCCCTCTTCTATATCAAGCGCAATTTCGTGGAGTGCTTCATCGGTGTTGGCAGGATCCATTTGATAGGTTTTCTTGTTGCCGCCCTTTATATTTGCAGCTGAGCCGACGGCATCACGAAATGGACCGTAGTACGCAGACGCGTATTTAGCAGAATAAGCCATAATACACGTATTGATGTGACCTGCTTCTTCAAGTGCTTTTCGGATACTGCCAATGCGCCCATCCATCATGTCAGAAGGCGCAACAATATCAGCGCCAGCTTCAGCATGCGATAACGCTTGCTTAATGAGCACCTCGACTGTTTCGTCGTTCATCACATAACCAGTTTCGTCTAAGAGGCCATCTTGACCATGAGACGTAAATGGATCTAATGCGATATCAGACATCAGCATTACTTCAGGAAACGCCTTTTTAAGCGCTCTCATAGCTTGCTGAGCAAGTCCTTCAGGATTGAACGCTTCGCTTGCACACTCGGTTTTAAGAGACATAGGTGTCACAGGGAAAAGCGCAATCGTTCTAATGCCCAGCTCTACCCATTTCGCCGTTTCTTGCACTAGCAAATCGATAGAAAGTCTTTCCACACCAGGCATAGAAGGTACGGCTTCTCGTGCGTTCTCACCGGGTAGTACAAAAACAGGGTAAATGAGATCGTCAGTGGTTAAACGGTGCTCTGCCACAAGCCCTCTTAAAGCATCTTTGGCGCGTAGTCTGCGCATTCTTCTTTGAGGGAAAGGTGAAGATGTCATAGTTTTTCCTGTAAATGTTTATGTATTACTGTATTGCGGCCCGCAGCCTTGGCTTCGTAAAGGCATTCGTCGGCGAACTTGAAAAGATTTTGCGCGTGCTCTTCATCAATAATAATGGTTGTAGAAACGCCCGCGCTTGCAGTTAGCTTAATGGTTTCCCCTTCGTAATCAAGTGGGGTCGACGCAAGGCTATCTCGCATATTTTCGGCAACGTGAAAAGCGCCTTCAAGATCGGTATTAGGCAATATAATGGCAAACTCTTCACCACCTATGCGACACAAGTCATCTGTAGGGCGATGGATGTGCTTCTGAAAGACATTGGTGACGTGAATTAAGCAAGCGTCACCACCATCATGTCCGTGTTGATCATTAATTTGCTTAAAATGATCCACGTCAACAATGATGAGAGATAATGGTGTTTGCTCACGTCTACTGCGTCGCCCTTCAGAACGCAGACGCTTATCGAAATGTCGACGGTTGTGCGCTCCCGTGAGCGGATCTATTGCATTTAACCTTTCCAATTCTTGGTTAACTTCAGACAATTCGCGTAACGTAATTTCTAGCTCTAACGTGCGTTCTTGTACTTTATACTCCAGGTCATCTTGATAACGCTTTTGTACTTCAAGTAAATTCTCTTTGGCCGTATTTGCCTGTTTTTCCTGCTCTAGCGCGAACTGCTGCGCCTCAATGAGATCATCGCGACTGTGGCTATAATTAATCGCTAAGATAAGTGCCAAGATGAGCGTTTCAACCGCGCCACCAATGATCAGCAGGTTATTTGACGAAATAGGCAATTGAATAATATTAACGTTATCAAGGCTCGCACTTAGTCCACTAATTAATAGAAAACCCCAAGCAATGGTAAAATAACGTGCTACGACCACCCCTTTGAGCGTTAGCCAAATACCTAACCCAAGAGTAAAAATAACGATGAGGCTAAGCAGTAACAGGAACGCCTTTATCATGAACGAGTAAGGCAAGATAAGGCCGAGGATTATACTTAACCCGCACACCCAACTGATTGCCTGTGTGATTTTATCTAGCTTTACGCTGTGGGCTCTAATAGGTAGTAGGCTTCGCGTAAACATCGCCGCAAACATAATAGTCGCGTTAGCAAACACAAGAATTGCTTTACCTTGAAACCATGTGCTTCCCGGCCACATATAGGAGAAGCCGTAGCCGTGTAACGTCGCCAATATAAGCGCCAAACTCATTACATAGCCAGAGTAATAAAGGAACGACACGTTACTTGTCGTTACCGTTAAAAATGCGTTACTCACGCCCATTGCTACCAAGATGCCAAAAAATATCCCCAATGCCAGGTTACGGCTTGATGTATAGGCAATAAACTCTGTTTCTTCCCATATACGAATAGGAAGGCGTACGCTGCCAGAGGTTTGTACTCGAATAATCACCCGCTGCGACTGAGCGCTTACTGGTAGGGGGAATAGTGGCTTCACATGAGAAACAGGCCGGTTGTCAAAGTGCAGGCCATCGCCACCTGAATAAGTAGCAATAGGCGTGCTGCCTATTTGGCTGTAAATCGCAACGTCTAAACTATCTAAAAGGGGATAGTCGACGTGCAATAGAAATCGACTTTCATTGCTTTGCGTTGGCGCAATGACCATTGAAAACCAATGTACGTTTGTGTTCATACCCAAGTTAATGGGTGAAGATATTGGTGTCCAGTCGGTAAGCGGCGTTTGAGTAATGGTAGTAAAATCGAGCGCATTGCCATTATCTACATTGAGATAAGTAAGCTGCGAGAATCGTGGTGTTGCACTGGTGTTAGGAGACAAACTAAACAACACAGACACAAATGCAACGACGGCCACTAGGGTGATAAGAATAAGACCCGCATCATACTTGCGCATCGCTTTCAGATTTGTCTGCATATAAACCTATGTTTAGCTGAGAGAAAACAACTCACAGCTATTAGCATAACTGCTAATACGTAATTTATCAGTCTCAACTTGCAGATATTCGCCTAATTGTTTAGCGATATGGGGTAGAAAAGCAGGTTCGTTATTACGTTTTCTCGGTCGAAGGGTTTTGGGAAACAGATAAGGCGCATCAGTTTCAAGAATAAGACGGTTTAAAGGTATAGACTTCACGGCTTCGCGTAGTGCTTCGCCTCGCTTCTCATCACATACCCAGCCAGTAATACCAATATAAAGCCCCAGCGCAAGGTAGTGCTGAACCTGCTCTGCATTCCCAGTAAAACAGTGGGCAATACCACCTTTTATACGAGGCATATACTCGGTTAATAACGCGACTTGTTCGTCAAACGCATCCCTTTCATGTAAATACACGGGTAAGTCTAATGCAGCCGCAATGTCTAACTGGGCTTCGAACACTGCCAATTGAACGGGCTGTGGTGAGAAGTTGCGATTAAAATCCAGACCACATTCACCAATTGCAACACACCCTTTCTGTTTTGCAAGTTCGCGTAACCGCTTGTAATCACTTGGTGTGACATCTTTCGCATTGTGAGGATGGACACCGATAGTGTAACAGCACTGGGTTGGATACTTATTATATAGCGCTACTGCGGCGTCCCATTCACTGGGGTGCGTGGTGATAATGCAGAGTTTTTCTACACCTGCATCTTGTGCTCGTTGTATAACTTCATCGGCGTCAAATCGCTTATCAAGCAAGTTGACGCCAGCATCAAACCAAGGCATTTATTTTACGCGTTTTACTTTCATACGCTTGTTAAGCCCTTCTACACTTAAGAAAAATGCACCCAATAAGCCCCTTTCTACGGCTACCGACTGACCTTCCTTAAGCTTCATGTAGGTTCCATCAGTTTGCTGCCATACAGAACCATCGCTGAAAGTTATAACATGCTTATCACGCACATTCTTCTTGATTGAAGCGATAGTGACCGCAATCTCAGAAGCTTCGTCAGACAAATCTCGCTTATGTTCAAGTCCAAAGTCATTCTTAGGTTCAGAGGCTTGAACTTGTCCCTGAGCGACAGGCGCTGGGCGAGGCTTCATCTGATTACCATTGTTGCTCTTGTAGGCCTGTAGTTGCTCAATCTGAGCGTCTGAACCTTCGTACTTGTTGAGTGATTTCGCGACGCTGTCATAGCACATAAGTCGCTTTAAACTATTGTCCGTGTTGCGACATTTCTCCAATGCATCAGCAACTGTCTCAGCTTGTACATTAAACGCCCCAAACGCGCACAGAATAGTGGCAAGAGATAGCAGTCGGGTTTTCATTTTTATTCCTTTCTTTTTTTAACATCTATGTGTTGTCTGTTGTTTCAGTAGATGTATCGTCTTTTGGTGTTTTACCCGCGTAAAATCCCCCAACAATAACCCCTACTTCAAACAGCAACCACATTGGAATAGCTAATAATGTTTGAGAGATAACATCTGGCGGTGTTAGCAACATGCCAACCACGAATGCACCAACAACCACGTACGGGCGCTTGGCTCGTAAAGACTTAGCATCCGTTACCCCAGTCCAGCACATTAAGATAATGGCTATCGGTATCTCGAATGAGACCCCAAATGCAAAGAACAGTTTCAAGACGAAGTTCAAATAACTGGATATATCTGTACTTACCGTTACACCTTCAGGTGCTACGCTTGTAAAAAACGCGAACGCTATTGGAAATACCACAAAGTAGGCAAACGCCATTCCTGCGTAAAACAGCAGCGTACTGGAAAGTAGTAAAGGCGCTACCAGGCGCTTTTCATTTCTGTACAAACCCGGAGCCACAAACCCCCATACTTGATAGAGCACATAGGGAATCGCAATAAAAAACGATAACACCAGTGTAAGTTTAAACGGAGCAAAGAAAGGTGATGCAACGTCGGTTGCAATCATGCTCGCATTTTCAGGTAAGGCTTCAAGCAATGGCATCGCCAATAGCTTATAAAGGTCTTGCGCAAACGCCGCAAGACAAATGAAGACGATAAGTACGCTCAAAAGGGCTTTGAGAATACGGCTACGCAATTCAATTAAATGAGAAATAAGGTTATTAGCGTCAGACATCTATTGCTTTTTATAAGGTTCTTGAACCGACTCTGCAGCTTTTTTTAGCTCATCGACGCTTTGTTCAAGTTCAGGTGAAAGATCTTTAAGCCCTTGCTGCTCTGCTTTTTTCAAATTTTCATGCAACTCGTGCACGCGCAACTGATGCTCAACTTCTTGCTTAAAGCCCGTTGCTACATTACGCACGCTACGAATTGTATTTATAGTTGAGCGCATGGCACCCGGTAATCTTTCTGGCCCTAAAATAAGCAACGCCAGTACACCGATAACCAATAGCTCCCAAAAGCCGATATCGAACATTAGGATTTTTCTTTAACGTCGCTCTGCGTCTTAGTTGAAACAGGCTCTGCTGCTGACTTTTCTTCAACTTGCTTCTTTTGTTCAAAGTCTGCGTCTTTGTCTTCTTCGGTGACTGCTTTTTTGAAGCCTTTGATTGCGCCGCCTAAATCAGTACCTATACCTTTAAGACGCTTCGTACCAAATAAAAGCACCACAATAACCAGTATGATCAGCAACTGCCAAACACTAATACCACCCATAAAAATAATCTCCCTTACATCGATTGGCACAGTATGCCATTGCCTGCTGATGCTTTCACCTGAATATTTACTTCAATGAATAAAGATTGACGTTTTGGTTGGGACAATCCATGCTCTGTATATCCCCAATGCGAATGGTCGAAACATTCAACTATGCTAATTTTTACAAGGAGTTAGTGAGCAATGCTATGCCTTACCGTGGTCTATTGCCATTTATTGCTCGCTTTACCTGTTGCACCTGACTCAGCTGCTGACACGTTGAACTCCCCCGTAAATGCGACCAGTGTAGGTATAACCTATCGGGACATTGCTCGGCCAGAATATACGCTTTCTAACCGCGCTAACTCGACAAAAGAAAGTACACACTCCTTGCCTCCTTCAATACCTCATGAGCAATGGTTTGATATTTGGCAGCGTAGCTTCACCGACACTATGGACTTCACCGTAAAACAGCTTGATGGTTTGTTTGAAAGTTCAGATGAAATAGGTGCTTCAGGACAGAAGGAAGCCAGAGCCGAAGGCCGTGTTCAACTTGCATGGGAGCCAAGAAGTGGCATGCTCTCGGATACGGATTTGCGCTTCAGGGTAAGAGTTCGCCTACCGGCTTTAAAAGAACGCGTTGATTTACTATTGAGTGATAACGACGACGAGACACAGAACAACACAATACGAGCTGCGAGGGATACCGGCAATAACAACCGCGATCGAACGACCATCGCGCTTCGCTTTCGTCCTGAGCAAGACTCTCACTACTCATTTAGAATTGGCGCTGGTCGCCGCGACCAACTCTATGCGATGACCCGATACAGAGATGCTTTTGCCTTTTCTAAACAATGGGCCATGCTATACGACGCCGAACTTTACTATTACACCCGTGACCGTTTGGGTGCGGAGGTGGGCGTCGCTTTTCAATACGAAATCAGTAAAAAGCACCTGGTTCGACAAAATAATCGCTACTACTACCGCGACGATACCAACGACTGGCTATGGCGTCACGAGGTCCACCATTTGTTTTCGGTAGATCAACATAACGCCGTTATTCCTCACTTTATGGTGGAAGGACTTAGCCAACCCAACTTTCGCGTAGAAGAAGTCTATGGCGGGTTTAGGTGGCGTAACAACATGCTGCGCGATTGGCTATTCTTTGAGGTAGAGCCTTTCGTTTTATGGCTACGTGAAGAGGATTTTAAAACCTCATACGGCGTAGCCCTGCGCGTAGAAGCCTATTATGGGCGCGATACTTAGGGTAATCCCCTAGAATGAAAAAAGGCTGTCTACTGACAGCCTTTCGAAAAAACGCTTTGCGCGAAAACTCGGGAAAAAATTTAAGGACGAAGCGCCCTATGACCTCGAGCAAGCCCACACACACCGGTGCGCGATGATTCGATAATTTCAGCACACTGCCCCATAGTCGTGGCAAATGCATCTAGCTTATCTGTGGTGCCCGTAATTTCAATGGTGTAGTTGTTTACGTTCACATCCACAATACGCGCACGGAAGATATCAGAGTTCCGCTTCACTTCAGCACGTACCGACTCTGTGCGAGTCGCGACTTTAATCAGCATAAGTTCGCGTTCAATGTGCGTACCTTCAGTAAGGTCTACCACTTTTAGCACATCAATAAGCTTATTCACTTGCTTAGTAATTTGCTCTATGACTTTGTCGTCGCCGTGCGTGATAATCGTTAGACGCGAAAGGCTCGCGTCGTCGGTTGGTGCCACACACAGTGAATCGACGTTGTAACCGCGTTGTGAGAATACACCAACGATACGAGATAGTGCGCCAGGGGCGTTTTCCATTAATACAGAGATAATACGTTTCATCAGGTTCGCTCCGTCTTGCTTAAGCGCATGTCATCCATTGCGCCAAACTTAATTTGCATTGGATATACGTGTTCGTTTTGGTCTACTGCTATGTCCATAAACACTAAGCGATCTGTGTAACTGAAACATTTCTCCATTGCTGCGTCTAGCTCGTCAAGCTTGTCTACTTTAATGCCCACGTGTCCGTAAGCTTCTGCCAACTTCACAAAGTCAGGCATTGAATCCATGTAAGAGTGTGAGTGACGTCCTTTGTAAATCATATCCTGCCACTGACGAACCATACCTAGGGCACGGTTATTCAATGAGATAATCTTGATAGGCAGGTTGTACTGCAAACAAGTAGATAGCTCTTGAATATTCATTTGAATACTGCCGTCACCCGTTACTACCACAGAGGTTGAACCTGGGTGCGCAAACTGCACACCCATTGCAGCCGGTAAACCAAAGCCCATGGTGCCAAGACCACCTGAGTTGATCCACTGACGCGGCTTATCATAAGGGTAATAAAGCGCAGCAAACATTTGGTGCTGACCTACGTCAGAACTTACGTAGGCTTTACCGTCTGTGTGTTTGTACAAGGCTTCGATAACGCGCTGAGGCTTAATTACCTCTTCGCCCTGTGCGTAGTTTAAGCACTGACGAGCGCGCCAGGTTTCAATTTGTTGCCACCAATCGGCCAGCTTTTCGCTTTGACCTGATAAGTCTTTCTTATTTACCTGACTTAAGATTTGATCAAGTACTTTATCTACCGAACCTACCACAGGAATATGCGCATTTACGGTTTTAGAAATCGATGCTGGGTCAATATCAACGTGAATAATATCCGCATGTGGGCAGAACTTATCAACGTTATTAGTAACACGGTCATCAAAACGTGCACCTAGTGCAATGATGCAGTCGGCATTATGCATGGTCTTGTTCGCTTCAAGCGTACCGTGCATACCTAGCATGCCAATAAATTGCTTGTGTGTACCCGGCATAGCACCAAGGCCCATTAGCGTACAAGTTACCGGTGCATTAAGCTTCTCGGCTAACTCAATAACCTTTGCAGACGCATCGCAAGCTACAGCTCCACCACCTACATACAGTACGGGACGTTCTGCTTTAAGTAGCGACTCAACTGCTTTTTTGACCTGTTTAGGATGGCCTTTTTCAGTTGGGTTGTAAGAACGCATGGTCACGTCAGTTGGGAACACGTATGGGTGTTCTTCTGCTACGTTCACAATATCTTTTGGCAAATCTACTACCACCGGGCCAGGACGACCTGTGTTGGCAATATAATAAGCTTTAGCAATCGCTTCTGGGATATCAACCGCGCGCTTTACCAAAAAGCTGTGCTTAACGATAGGGCGTGAGCACCCCACCATGTCAGTTTCTTGGAATGCGTCTTCACCAATATGCTTCGACGGCACCTGTCCCGATAAAATAACCATCGGAATAGAGTCCATATATGCAGTAGCAATACCTGTAATAGTATTCGTAGCGCCAGGACCTGATGTGACGAGCACTGTGCCGGTTTTGCCAGTTGAACGTGCATAACCATCCGCCATGTGGGCGGCTGCCTGTTCATGACGTACGAGGACGTGTTTGACATCATCTTGCGCAAATAACGCATCATAAATGTCTAATACGGCACCACCTGGGTAACCGAACACGTGTGTCACTCCTACATCTTTTAGCGCTTCAACCACCATGGCTGCGCCCGACATCATTTTCACAGTGCTTTCTCCTGTAATGGGTTGGGGGGTTTGTCAGCGTACGTTGACGATGCCCCGACTATATCTAAGGTAATAGGAAGATAAAACACCAAATTGCGCAAAAGTGAGATATATATCCCAATATTCGCAATAATTAGGATAAATATTTCGACTTAAGTACAATTTTGACAGAAAATAGGATATTTATTTACACAATATTAACAGCGTAAACAATAAACATGATTGCTTTAAGAGAGGCGCCTTTACACGTTTTAGATGCATAAAGGCATAAGCTTAATCATCGAGGTCGATATCAAGATCACTGTTATCGCTCATATCGTCGTCATCGTCAACATCTTGTTCAGCAGCACGCTTAGAGCCATAAATACTTGCTGTTTTTGGACGGTTTATTCTGGCTTGGTATTTCAACCACGCTTTCTCTTGCGGTGTTGCAGGGTCACGATGACCAAGAGCCGATTCCAAATAGGCTTGTTCTTCATCATTCTCTGGCGTAATTTTCCCGTCCACTAGTGCAGCGAACAAACTACCATGAGCCTGAAGAAGCTTACTTTCATTAATTGAAAAATCTCCTGAACGGGCAAAGCCGTACGGGTAATTTTTCTTATCTATAAAGGGTTTTCTTGCGACTTGCTCTTTTGTGATTACAGACATCTTAACCTCTTCCACCGCTAATACCTGCGTTGTAAACACAGACAAAATTGCAACACCAACTGTTGAATGAAATAGACTACTGATATAGCGCCTTAATCGCTTTCAAGGTTATTCTTAGTCGGATTTTTATTTTCTGTCAAACAGAAAAGTAGCTGTAGTAAAAACTTAATATTGAATGTTTTAAAAGAGCATAAAAAAGGCCGCAAGCGCGTAATGCTAGTCAGTTAAGCTGACTGGCTTTTTTCTTTGTGGGGTATTTAGTCGGTCTTTTCCTCACAACTCGTGGAT